>CANOFI010000031.1 GCA_947565255.1 uncultured Lachnospiraceae bacterium | reverse complement strand
GGACAGGAGCCGGATTTTGAGAAGGCATCCGCTATCGTGATGGATGATTTCAGACCTGTTTTTTGGACACGGGGAAGGTGAAAGAAAAAGAGCATATTGACTCTGTGGACGGGTATGATTTGCGCACAGGTGTATATCATAAAGAGGCAGATGGGACGACCACAGAGATTTCCACCTGGGGTCAGGAAACCTTTTATAAATATACAGATCAGTTTATTGATGATGACCCGAGTAAAGGGTTTAATTACAAGATTAATCTGAATTTTACGCAGGAGGACCGCTGGGGGGCGGTAAGAAACAAGGTATATATATATAAAGGCAATATGGATATGTTCAATGATTACCTGAATCCTGTCGAGGTTGATGAGTGGAATAAGGAAGCCTTTGAATATTATGACGATATTGGAGAACCTAAGGAAGGACTTACAGGCAATTTAATTGTCCGTTATCTTCTGCAGGATACGACCATGAAGCGTGAGCTGAAAATTTTGGAAGTACAGCCGTGTAACAAGTTTATTTACGGCGAAGACGGATGGCAGGAGTATTATGTGAAGCTGTTTCCGTGGCTGGAAGGTAAACTCGAGAAGTGTGTGAAGGTGACGAGGATGCCGACATGGCAGTTTAACAGCAGCATTGAGGATTTGAATGCAGAGTATGATGTTGTAATTTTTGGTGTGAAGCAGGATGTATCCAACGGTTTGAACGGATATAACGATCCGAATATGAATGCTAATGGAAAGAAAGGATTCATATATTCGAGCATTGGTGATTTGGTTAATCCGAAAGAAGGAATCAATGGACAGTGGGGTGAAAAATCCGGTAATGCCATGCGTTATTCCGGCAATGATATTACTGCTAAGAAGCTGGAGGAGTTAAAGAGCTTTCTGAATGCAGGCAAGGCGATTATTCTGGATAATGGCTTCATGAAGCGCGGAGTGAGCAGCGGCGTCAATACCAGTATCATTGACCCAAGCTCTAATATGTATCAGTTTGCGAATATGTTTAACCAGACAATAGAAGGTGTGAAAACAAATTATCTGTTTGTGAACAGGCTGTATCAGGCCAATACATTGAGAAAGGCAGTTGCCTATGAGACATGCAGACTGAATTTTGTTCCTTCGGGTGCCGGGACGGGTTATCCGGCGGAGTATGCGTATGAGGAGGATGCCGCGAATTCGAATGCCATCAAGAGCGGAACAGTAATTTATGCGGACCGTACACTGCAGTATCAGTTTAGCATTAAGGGAAAAGTTGGAACGCAGTATCAAATTTCTTTGTATGTAGATAATAATGGAGATGGTATTTACGATGGTTCCTGTTCGGACCCGATCTCTGCTGATCAGATTGTGGAGGAGGGAGAAGAAGGAACCGGTGTGGAATCAGAAGCAGTTGGCGGCTTCACAGTACAGGATTCGTCAGGAAATGTGGTGGACCCGACGCAGTTAAAGCCGAATGTCACATATACCCTGACAAAACAGCTTGAGGATATTTATCAGGGAGTAATTCCATGGAAGCTTGAAGCGAATATTTCCGGCAATACTGATTGCAGAAGTAATATTGTAAAATATTCTGTTATCAAGACAACGAAGGAAAATAAGAAGAAGCTTGATATATTGCTGATGAATCCGACGCCTGATATGTCGGAACCGGAGGCTTATTATGCAAAGCATTGCAGCAACCTGAATAATAAGAGTGATGGATATGGTATTATAAGGATGGACCAGGTTGAAAAATTCAGGACATATCTGGAGGCTGTTGATGAATACGATATTTCATTGACATATCTGAGCAACAGTAACTGGTCAGCCAGCTTTGGACCAGATGCAGCAGGCTATGCCGGACCGGAGGAAAGCCAGCGTGCAGCTAAAATACAGGCGTGGGGTGACTACCTGGACGGATATGATATGCTTGTCCTTGGATTTAATGATGAGTGTACATTTACAGATAATGAAGTGTATTACGGCGGCTTTCAGCAGTTTGTAGACAGTGGGAAGGGCGTTATTGTTAGCCATGACATGGTTCGTGACACATCACAGAAGAAGGAGTTGAAGGTGAAGTTTGACGAACAGTTAAGGCAGATGATGGGTCAGAGAAGGTACTATACCGACAAAGCAATGTTGAATAAAAAGGAAGTATCCCTGCTGCAGTCGGGAGACAATTCGAAATTTAATACGGCTGCAAACGGAACGACTCTTCCGGGTCTGTATGACAATTCGACTCGTCTGTATACTGTTTTGGGAAGCGGTAAGCCGGACCGGGATTCTGATGTGGCAGGAAGTATCGGTTGGAAAAACGCTGTGACAGAGACAGAATATATTAATATTGTAAACAGAGGACAGGTTACAAATTATCCTTACAGCATACCGGACCTGATTAAGGTGGCGCCGACGCACACACAGAATTACCAGCTTGATCTGGAAAATGAAGACCTGGTTGTATGGTATACGCTGACAGACCAGTATTCGAAAAACTATACCGATCATGTAAAGTCAGTTATGGGCGAGGGCAGTTACAATTCGGCGGTTAAAACTGAAAATCTGGGAAGAGGCCTGTATTCTTCCATTGAGAGTGACGGCAGAAACAGTTTTTATATGTATAATATCGGAAATATAACCTATACGGGTCTCGGACATAAGACAACACTGACAGATGACGAGATTAAGCTGTTTGTCAATACGATGATCGCTTCCTATAGGGCAACACCGGAACCGCCGGAGCTTATGATAACGAATGAAGAGGCAATTATTGATGGTTCCAGTGCAACGATTTATGTGCCATTTGATGAAAATCTGGATTATACGACAATGATAGATGTGTGCTATCGGGTGAAGGATTCTTCGGTGTTAGAGTTGAACCGCACGTATACGTTGGAATACCAGAACAGTGAAACGGTTACACTGGACAGCATTGCTACGTTCCGAATTGATAATGGTGTAAAGACAAAAACGCAGATAACCGGGCTTCCTGCAGTGCGAACCCCTGTGGAACGTGACGGTGAATATTATTTCCAGGTTCCTTATTCGGAAATTGCGAATGGGCCAAAAACGTATCTGTTAGTTTTGGATTCCGAGTATGCAAGTTCAGGCGGCGGGGTGGTCAGGACTTCGAAGACAACAAGGGTTACGATTATGCCGATGCCGATGTTCAACTTGAATTAACAATAGACAGAACCTCGGATGGGGGAACAAGATAAGAAGAAACGGAGGACTGACTGTTGGTCAGTCTTTCGTTATATCAGGACGGAATGCGTTCCGCCTGCCATAAATTTAAATTTAAAAAGAAAAATGGAGGAAAATGCAATGAAAAAACAGAAACTTTTTTTGGCAGCTTTACTGGCGGGAATAACAGTGTCCGCATCTGTTTTGGGCGGATGCGGCAGTTCGGAGGATTCTAATCAGCCGGGCGGAAGCCAGGCACCGGGCAACAGCCAGAACAACCAGGCATCCGGGGAGAACCAGAGTACCATAAAAAGTACAGATACCGATCAGTTAGCGCAACCGCAGAAGGGAGAACAGATTGCGACCTTCCACATTAAGAATTTTGGAGACATTACAGTGCGTCTGTTTGATAAGGAGGCGCCAAAAGCGGTAGAAAATTTTGTGACCCATGCAAAAAACGGTTATTATAATGGTGTGATATTTCATCGTGTAATGGATGATTTTATGATTCAGGGCGGTGATCCGACCGGGACCGGACGGGGAGGCGAGAGCATTTGGGGAAATGCGTTTGAGGATGAATTTGCGGAAAATCTGATGCCGGTCCGCGGTGCGCTGTGTATGGCAAATGCGGGTGAAAATACAAATGGGAGCCAGTTTTTTATTGTGCAGACAGAGAATAAGGATGTAAGCTCCGCACGGGTTTCGCTGACAGAAGCGCAGAAAAACATGTTTCAGGAAAACGGAGGAACTCCGCATTTGGTGTATGCGCACACGGTTTTTGGACAGGTTTTGGACGGCATGGACGTTGTGGATAAAATTGCGGCCATGCAGACAGATGTAAATGGCCGTCCGACGGAGGATGTGGTTATTGAAAGTATTGATGTTACAATACAGGAGTAAAAGTGTGTAGCAAGGAAAGCATGTATGATATGAGCTGTAGAAGAAAAGCAAAGGAAAAATAGAACATGCGGCAGGCGCAATTTTAGGCAGGCAAATACGTTAATATGCAATTGCCGGAACTATAAGGAGAGCAAAGTAATGGAAAGAAATTTGACACTGTTGACAGATTTGTATCAATTGACGATGATGCAGGGGTATTTTAAGGAGGACTGCAGGCAGAGAGTGGTTTTTGATGTTTTTTACAGAAGGAATCCAAGCGGTGGCGGATATGCGATTGCGGCCGGATTGGAGCAGGTATTGGATTTTCTTGCGAATCTGCATTTTTCCGAAGAGGATATTGCGTATCTGGATGGGACAGGTCTGTTTGAGGCAGAATTTCTGAACTTTTTAAAGGAATTTAAGTTTACCGGGGATGTGTATGCGGTGAGGGAGGGAAGTGTTGTATTTCCGAAGGAGCCGCTCATAAAGGTGGTTGCGCCGATTATGGAGGCGCAGCTTGTGGAAACGACGATTTTGAATATCATCAATCACCAGAGCTTAATTGCGACAAAGGCAGCGCGTGTGGTGTATGCGGCGCAGGGTGACGGCATTATGGAGTTTGGCCTTCGCCGGGCGCAGGGGCCGGACGCCGGGCTGTACGGTGCAAGGGCGGCAATGATTGGGGGATGTATTGGAACCTCAAATGTCCTGGCGGGCCAGATGTTTGATGTGCCGGTCATGGGAACGCATGCCCATAGCTGGATTATGAGCTTTCCGGACGAGTATACGGCATTTTCCACATATGCCAGATTATACCCGGATGCCTGTATTTTGCTGGCGGATACGTATGATACGCTGAAGTCGGGTGTGCCGAATGCAATTCGTGTGTTTCGGGAAATGGAGGAACAGGGAATAAAATCCTCCAATTATGGCATTCGGCTGGACAGCGGAGATTTGGCATATATTTCGAAAAAGGCAAGAAAAATGCTGAATGAGGCTGGTTTTAGGGATGCGGTGATTGCGGCATCCAGTGATTTGGATGAGTATCTGATACACAGTTTAAAGCAGCAGGGTGCGGCCATCAATTCCTGGGGAGTCGGGACACAGCTGATTACGTCCGGCGACTGTCCGGCGTTTGGAGGAGTTTACAAACTTGTGGCGGTGCAGAAGGAGGACGGCACTTTTGAGCCAAAGATTAAGGTATCAGAAAATACGGAGAAAATCACGAATCCGGGGAATAAGACCTTTTACCGGATATATGAAAAGAGCAGCGGAAAGATGAAAGCGGATCTCATCGCTCTGGTGGGGGAGACGTTTGATGAAAATGACCGGATGAAGCTGTTTGACCCGGTGGAGACATGGAAGCAGACGATTTTGCCCGGCGGAAGCTATACGATGCGGGAAATGCTGGTTCCGGTTGTGAAGGAGGGCAGATGCATATACGAATCGCCTTCGGTTATGGAAATACAGGCGTATTGCAGGGATGAACAGGAGCGGCTGTGGGATGAGACAAGGCGTCTGGTAAATCCGAATAAAATGTATGTGGATTTGTCGCCAAAGCTGTTTGCCATCAAAAATGAGCTGTTGATGCTGCACAAAGAAAAAATATAAGCCGTTGGCCCGCTGTCTGTACACCGGGGCGGGCCGCAGGTTTTGTACTGTGATTTTTAACAGCGGGGTCATATTATAGGAAATCGGGCATATGCATAGTAGTATTCCGGCGGGTAGAATGAGGGAATCATCAACCGTTGGAGGAATAACATGTATTTTGCAGAGGAGAGTTTTGTATGTACCAACGCATTGTAAATCGTACCTGCCGGCTGGGAATAGAAGATTGTCCGGTTGACCTGGTTGAGCCGGACATTTTTTTTGCTCCCGGCGCAGAAGGGGAAAAGCGCCTTCTCAGAAAAGAGGCGGCAGAAAAAATAGAACAAATGTTCGAAACGGCCAAAAAAGAAAAGATTATGCTTGCCGGTGTTTCCGGGTACCGTTCTTACGAAAGGCAAAAGCAGATTTATGAAACGTCAGTGAAAGACAAAGGAATGGAGCATACCAGCCGCTTTATTGCGCCGCCCGGCGCCAGTGAGCATCAGACGGGACTTGCCATGGATGTGTCCTGTGAGTCGGAAGGGTATGAGCTGGAGGAAACATTTGCGAGTACAAAAGAGGGAATCTGGCTTAGGAAAAATGCGTCCTTATTCGGATTTATCATCCGCTATCCGAAGGGGAAAGAGGGTATCACGGGCTATGACTATGAGCCGTGGCATATTCGTTACGTAACACCATCCTTTGCATTTTATCTGACCAAGCTGAATGTGACGCTGGAGGAATACCAGAAAATTATTGCCCATGTGCCTTTTCAAAATGCTTCTGAATGAATTGTGCCATGGCATAAATCGCAATTGTGCCGACAATCATTAATGTGGAAAGGGCATAAACATCTGTGGTAATCTTTCCGCGCACCATGCCGTATACTTTGATTGGAAAGGTCATTGTCCGGCCATACACAAAGCTGCTGATTACCAGGTCGTCCAGGGACAGGGTAATGGAAATCAGTGCGCCTGAGATGATGCCGGGGGTCAGCATGGGGATGGTGACTCTTGTCAGGGTGCGGCGTTTTGTCGCGCCTAAATCCATGGCAGCTTCCTCGATGGCCGGGTCAAATCCGGCGATGCGCGCCCGGATGTTCACGATGACAAACGGAAGGCAGAAGGTGACATGTGCGATGACCAGCGTTACAAATCCCATCTGCATCTGCGCCAGCGCAAAAGTAACCAGAAAAGCGATGCCGATTACCAGCTCCGGAATGACAATCGGAATGTACAAAAGGCCATTGATGAGTCCCTTGAATTTGAAGCGGTAGCGGTGCATGCCAATGGTAGCCAGTGTGCCGAGCACTACGGAAATAACGGTGCTTACGACAGCGAGCTTTACTGTGTTCCAGAAGCTGTCCAGTAATACGGCATTCTGAAATAAGGTAAGGTAGCCCTGAATAGAAAATCCCTCAAACACGAGATTGCTTTCCTTGGCGTTAAAAGAATAAATAATAATCATGATAATGGGCAGATATAAAAATAAATAAGTCAGGCACGCCAGGGAGATGGATAACATGCCAAGCGGTTTTTGATTTTTTTTTCGATTCATTTGTCAGCACCTCCAGTCTATGCCAGGTCATCCATGCTGCCGATTTTGCTGTATAATTTCAGGGCAGCAAGGGTAAATGCGATTAACAGGACCGAAAGGGCAGCGCCGGCCGGCCAGTTTTTTTCACTCATAAACAGGTTTTTTATCAGATTCCCCAGAAGCAGGCGGTTGCTTCCCATAATGTCTGAAATATAAAAGGCCCCAAGGCTTGGAATAAATACCTGAATGATGCCGGAAAAAATGCCGGGTGCGCTCAATGGAAGAATGACACGAACAAATGTTCGAAATTTGTTGCAGCCAAGGTCGCGGGATGCTTCAATCAGGCTTGGGTCGATTTTGGAAATGGATGTCTGCAGGGGCAGAATCATAAATGGCAGAAAGGTGTACACCATGCCGAATAAAACGGCGCCGTCTGTCTTGAACATGCGGAGCGGTTTGGAGATTATGCCGATGTGCAGTAAAAATGTATTGATAATTCCTGAGTCGCGGATAATGTTTGCCCAGCCGTCCAGACGGATTAAACCGTTAATCCAGAATGGAAGCATGACGAGCAGAAGACAGAAGCCTTTGACTGCCGGACGCATTTTCGATAAAATATAGGCAAATGGGTATGCTGCAACCAGACAGATTATGCTTGTTTTCAGTGCAAGCACGAGGGAATCCCATGTAATCTTCAGGTAACGCGACTGAAAAAGCGATTTGTAGCTCTCCAGGGAAAATACCCATTCTACGCCGTGATAATAGGATTTGGTCATGACACTGATGGCAAGGACATAAACCATGGGAAAGGCGAGAAATAAAAGAAGCCACAGACCGGTTGGCCCCACCATGGAAAGGATAGGGATTGTATTTTTCTGGTAACGTTTTTGTCTGCGCGTGTTCATTGCAGTCTGTCTCCTTTCATTTTAATACGGCGTCCTCAATCAGGTCATATAATTTGTCTTCATTGGTGTGGAGCAATACAGCCTTGTCAGGATTCCAGTATAGATATATGTCGGTGCCGGTAGCGGGAAGGGTATCCTGCGGATGGCATAAAAGGATAATTTCCTGGCTGTTCGGCAGCTCGGCAATCATACGGATGGAAGAACCGGCATAAATATATTCTTTGATGATTCCCTGCAGATGAAAATCTTTTACAGGTTTTTGCGAGTATTTAACATGCTCGGGGCGAACAGATACATAAATCATTTCTTCATCCACAAATTCACTGGCGGCAATGCCGTCCAGCTGTCCAAATTCAAAGCGCACAGAAATGGTGGCGTCATCCGTCTTTGTGACGTATCCCTCTAAAATATTGGATTCTCCGATAAAATCAGCCACAAATTTGCTGACAGGATGTTCGTAAATGTCCTGTGCGGTTCCAAGCTGTTCAATTCTTCCCTGATTCATGATGGCAATGCGGTCGCTCATCGTAAGGGCCTCTTCCTGGTCGTGCGTGACGTAGAGAAATGTAATTCCCAATTTTTGCTGCAGATGTTTCAGCTCGCTTTGCATCTGTTTTCGGAGTTTCAGGTCTAATGCACCCAGTGGTTCATCCAGAAGAAGAACCTTTGGGTTATTAACGAGCGCACGCGCAATGGCAACGCGCTGTTTTTGTCCGCCTGACATCTGGGAAGGCTTTCGTTTTTCGAATCCCTCCAGCTGCACCATTTCCAGGGCGTTTAATACCTTTTCTCTGATTTCGGCCCTGGGAAGCTTTTTTTCGACGAGACCAAAGGCGATGTTGTCATACACATTCATATGAGGAAACAAAGCATAATTCTGGAAGACCGTATTGACATCGCGGGCATAAGGGGGCTTTCCTTCCATATTGACGTCATCCAGATAAATTTCTCCTTCCGTGGCCTCCTCGAAACCCGCAATCATACGCAGGGTAGTCGTTTTTCCGCAGCCGGACGGACCTAAAAGCGTCAGAAATTCACCTTCATAAATATCCAGATTAATGGATTTTACGACTTTATGACGTCCAAAAAATTTAACGACATTTTTCAGTTGAATCATTACCTTCTTTTCTTCCAATGAAATGGTTCCTCCGTAGTTTTTATTTTTATAAGATTTGTTTTCCGTGTTCTCCTGTGCGGATTCTTACGACATCGGCCATATCGGAAATAAATATTTTGCCGTCCCCGACGCTTCCTGTGGACAATCGTTCCACCAGTGTGGCAAGAATATCTTCTAAATCTTCGTCCCAGACAACCGTCATTACATATAGTTTCGGTAATAGATTTGCTTCTAAACCAAGTTTTTTAAACTGCGGGTCGGATGTTCCTTTCTGGTGTCCGCAGCCCATGGCGGACATGACCGTCAGTCCGCTGTATTCATACTGTTCTAAAATATCCTTTAAATCGTTGAGTTTTTCGGGTCTGATAATAATTTCAAGCTTCTTCATACACATATCCTCCTCCGGGCACGTTCATTTTTCCTATCATAGCATAAAAAATTGAGGAATACAATAAAATTTTGCGGTGGTTGGCGTGAATGAATTTTTGGAAACGCTCTAAGAAAAGCAGGGCGGTATATCATTGCTGTATTTTATTGCAGCAGTATGTCTGAAATACTTGAATTTTAGCTTGGATATGGTGTATGATATTGTTATAGAATTAATAGTTGCAAAACTCATATGCAGGGCGGTGAGCCCAGACAATAATTAATCATGCAAAGGGGTAAAATGGTATGAAAAAAAGGAGAACAATTGCGGTTGTATTCTGTGCGGCGCTGTCATTGGCGCTGGTGGCATGCGGCAGTGCTGATAAAAAAGAGAAAGGAGCAGATAAAACAGTGAATGGGGATAAAAAGACGGAGGGTAGAAAAGAACCAAAGGTATACGATTCCTCTGCGGCAGTGCAGACGTACGCCGGGCATGAGGCAATTAATTTGTGGGAAAATACGGCGGATATACCGTATTATGAGGAGGGATACGGAGTGAAGCCCCCGACCATTACTCCGTATATCGCAGAGGGCAATACAAATGGTGGCTGTGTGATTGTATGTCCGGGCGGCGGTTATGTTGACCTCACAGTGGAAAAGGAGGGCGTAAAGCCTGCGCAGGCGCTCAATGAAAATCACATTACGGCATTTGTACTGCAGTACCGTATCAAACCGTATAATAAGGATGCAAGTATGAGCGATATATTCCGTGCAATTCGTTATGTGCGCGCGCATGCAGAGGAATTTGGCATTGACCCGGATAAAATTGCGGTGATGGGTTTTTCGGCAGGAGGGCATCTGGCGGCGATGTCGCTGGAGCATTATGAGGAAGATGGACAGAAGCTGGATGAGGTTGACAAGGTGTCTGCAAAACCTGATTATGGAATTTTGTGCTATCCGGTTATTTCATTAAAAGATGGGCTGACGCATGAGATTACAAGAAAACAATTTCTTGGTGCGGATAATGTGAATAATGAGGAGCTGATTTTACAATATTCTGCAGAGGAAGGGGTAACAAAAGATACTCCGCCGGTCTTCATCTGGCATTGTGAGAATGACCAGGCGGTACCGCCTGCAAACAGTGAAGAATTTGCAGCGGCAATGGAGAAAGCGGGTGCGGAGTGCGAGCTTCACATTTATCCGTTCGGTGCGCATGGTGTCGGGATGGCAGAGGGCAATTCCAATGCCGGAAAATGGTTTCCAGGCTGTGTAGAGTGGCTGCAGAAGTTTGGCTATTAGGATAACATCCGCGGTCTATGAGAACCATTCTAAATATATTTTTTAATATGTTTGATGTTTCTAAAAAAAATCATGCATATATTCTCCGTTTTTTACAGATAATAACACCACATGAAGTAATTAAAGTAAAAGTAAAAATGGAGGAAATGAGAAAAATATGAAAGCTACAGGTATTGTAAGACGTATAGACGATTTGGGAAGGGTTGTGGTTCCCAAAGAAATCAGAAGGACACTCAGAATAAGAGAAGGCGATCCGCTGGAAATTTTCACGGACCGGGAGGGTGAAATAATTTTGAAAAAATATTCTCCGATTGGAGAACTGAGTGTATTCGCAAAACAGTATGCAGATGCATTGGCGCAGACGAGCGGCCGTTTGGTCTGCATTACGGACAGAGACCAGGTGATTGCTGCATCCGGCGGCTCCAAGAAGGATTTTCTTGGGAAGGAGATCAGCAACCAGTTAGATAGTGTGATTACGGAGAGAGAATTTATCACCGCATCCAGGGATGATAAAAAATATGTAAAAATTACCAACGATACGGGCGAGGATTTTGCGCAGCAGACCATAAGTCCGATTATATGTGAGGGGGATGCCATCGGGGCAGTCATAATTCTGGACAGGGACGGTCAGGGAGAAATGGGAGAAGTAGAGCAAAAGCTTGCAAGCTCTGCGGCAGGATTTCTGGGAAGGCAGATGGAATCCTGAATGGGAAGAGAAAAAGAGAGGATGTTTAAGAAGAATAAAGAGAAGAAAATTGCCCTGAACAGAGGAATTCAGGGCGATTTTTATATATAAAGTTCATACAGTCTTAAAAAATTTACAGAAACGGTACGGACTTTGTAAATCTTCCGTATCTGCCTGCTGGTTGCTTTACTATATACCTTTGGTAATTTTGGCGGCGGGAAATCTCTGGGGCGGTGTCACAGTCAACGATTTGTTATCAGCTATTGTTTGCCGTGCTGTCTGTATGCTATGTATTGGATTTTTATAGAAAGTGATTTTCAGAGGCTTCTTACTGGTAACGATATTTTATCGCGGCGGAAGCCTGTTCCCGTGTATGATTACCCATTCTGCTGTTAACACTCTCAATATTTTTGCAAATGAAGCGGGGGTTACAGTGGAAAAACAAATGATGCATGTGTTTGTTATGATACTCATAATTGTCTCTTATACTTTTATCTTTATAAAAACACTTCCCCAAAAAACAGCAGACTGTGGAATTGTCGTAGTTGGCGGTGGGTCAGACAGAAAATTTACAATGATAAGAGGGCTGTCGGTAAATAGACAGCCCCCTATTAATAATAGAAAGAAAAATGCCCTGAAAGTTTTTTTGTATGGAACATTAAGATGCATCCGATGTCTTATCCTCATCTTTTGTAACATGTGTAACAATCCACACTGTAAGGGTCAGCAGAATCATTACAGCAAAGATGCTGACCATGCCCTTCCACATAATTTCCAGTGCAAGATAAGCGGTTTCGTTCATGAGATTCCCTCCTTTGAAATTTTTTATCATACCTGTCGAATGATGAACTCTATCCCAGCAGCGAGGATACCAGCCCGAGGATAACGCCTCCTGCCACAACAGAGGCGATCTGTCCGGAGACATTGGTTCCGGTTGCCTGCATAATGAGGATGTTGGTCGGATCTTCCTTCAGGGCCAGCTTCTGAACCACCCTTGCAGACATGGGAAATGCGGAAATTCCTGCTGCGCCAATCATCGGATTAATTTTATTTTTTGAGAACAGGTTCATCAGCTTGGCGAACAGCACCCCGCCTGCGGTGTCAAATACAAAGGCGGAAAGTCCAATAGCCATAATAAGCAGCGTGTCTTTGTTGACAAATGCATCTGCCTTCATGCTGAAGGAAACAGTGATGCCGAGCAGCAGGGTTACGAGATTGGCGAGCACGTTCTGTGCGCTGTCGGAAAGATTGCCAAGCACGCCGCACTCGCGCAGCAGATTTCCGAACATCAGAAAACCGACCAGCGATACGGAGGCAGGAGCAACCAGTCCGGCGATAAAGGTAACCAGAATCGGAAATAGAATTTTTGCTCTTTTGGATACGGCGTTTGGCTTATACTCCATATGGATGCACCGTTCCTTTTTTGTAGTCAGGGCCTTGATGACGACAGGCTGGACAATCGGAACCAGAGCCATGTAGGAGTAGGCGACGACAGCAATTGCGCCGACGTATTTTGATCCGAGTACCTGGGACACCAGAATGGAAGTCGGACCGTCTGCCGCGCCGATGATGCCGATGGATGCCGCGTCCTTAATGTCAAATCCGAGAAGGGCAGCGAAGAAGACGGCTGCAAAGATGCCAAACTGTGCCGCCGCGCCAAATAAGAAAAGCTTTGGGCTGGCGAGCAGCGGACCAAAATCGATCATGGCTCCAATACCGATGAAGAGCAATAGCGGCATAGCTTCTGACGCTTCAATGCCCACCTGAAAGAGCCACTCAATAATGCCGGTAGTCTCGCCTATTCCCGCCATTTCCTGGTTCAGGACGCCGGAAAGCGGCAGGTTGACCAGTATAGCTCCAAAGCCCATGGGCAGAAGGAGCGCCGGTTCCAGGTCTTTTTTGACAGCAAGGTAAATAAGAAGAGCACCTATCAGGTACATTACAATTTGCTCCGGCTGCAGCGCGCGGATGCCGGAAATTAAGAAATCCATAGAAAAACCTCCTTATATATGTAATAAGATAAAATAAAAATGACTCATACACGCGGTGTATGAGCCTGTCGGATTTCTTTGTTTTTACAAAAAAACAAGACTCATATCACCTGTGTAAGATGATATAAGTCTTGTCGTTTTTACCCATTCGGACTTCTGTCAGTAAAAAGCTGGCAGCCTATGTTGGGAAGCGGGTATCCTGTCCGTTTGAGACGGAAGTC
>CANOFI010000030.1 GCA_947565255.1 uncultured Lachnospiraceae bacterium | reverse complement strand
CGTCACCTTCTCTTTCTCAATTGCAATAAAAATATAAATCAATATGGAAAATATCAGAAAGAAAATACCGTCTGTTCCATCTAACAATGATAATTTTGTCTGATCCCGGTTGACATAAGGAAGAAAACTAGCCAGTATCAAAATCGCACATCCCACGATATATGTCCGATTCCATCCCTTCCACTTTTCACCGTCCATGCTGTCATCTCCTTTACATATGCGTGCTTATTTCAAAACGCATTATTGTATAGCCACACTCCTTGTAAACTGCGCCGTTTTTGTTCCGACCGGACTTGTGTAGCTATATTTATAGGTTACTCCATATAGATTCTCCGCTTTTTGTGAAACAAATATCTGTACTTTATCTAAATTTCCGCTTTCTTTTCCAAAGCTGTCCTTCAGGGACAGACCCTGCATCAAAGCCTCAGGGTCATTTATCGAGGAAACGGTAATCATCCGGCTTCCTGTAAATTCATAGGTCGGATAGGACACATAATCTGTAAACACCGATACATTCCCGCCTTTATCTGTCGCCGTGTAATCCAGTCTCCATCCCCAATTTTCCGCACGGATTGCACACTGGGTGTTCACCGGACCGTCATCACTGACACTAATTCTCCCAAGCGCCATATTCTGGTCCATTGTCTGACTGAGTGAAAGCATCGTTACCGCATTGCTCTTTTTTGTAATGACCGGCGCCGTCAAATCACACACTACAACTGTACTGGCAGACGAGCTATTGCCGGACGAATCTGTAGCCGTATACCAGACTACATTTTCTCCTGACTTCCATACCGGCATCTGCACCTGTATCCATTCACCCGGAAATCCCTGTCCATTATCCGTCACAGCAATTCCTGTCAGGAGACGTTCCCTTGTAAGCTGTGAAGCCGGAATTCCTTCCACTCTTGCCGGCACATTGGCAAATACCGGCGCCTGCGTATCCACTACCGTCAGAGAAGCATCAGCCGTCGCAACATTGCCAAGCGCATCCGAAATCAAATAATGAACAGCATACATACCTGGTACATTCACATCTGCATTCGTACTTACCTGCACATTCGCCGTCACATCCGCCCCATTCGTATCAACCGCCACAATCCCGTTCATCGCGTTGAATCCGCTTCCGCGCTCCACAACCTGGTTTTGTGCGCCTTCAATCCTGAGCACACGGCCCCTCCATGGATTTGCCGGATCCGGGTCCGTCGGGTCCCATTTGTTGGAAGCATCCACCTTCATGGCTGTTGGTTTCCCCAACGGTCCGGGATTGCTGTCATTATAAATCACAACTGTCGTTCCCAGCGGACAATTGTCATAAATCCACTTTGCATCGATGGTCGTCAGACGGATACATCCGGCCGACGCAGTTGTCCCAAGCTTATTATAATATTTACTAATCAAAGCATCCTTGCTGCTGGTGCGGTACGGCACGGAATGAAATAAAATTCCTCCCGCAACCCGCGTGGAATACTGTCCCCAAACATTGCCTTTCAGCACTTTCCAGATATATTTCGCCGGTGTACGGAATGTACCGAGAGGCGTATCATTCCCCGTTGAACACACCATCGCTTTTAAGGGAATCGAGTAAGCTCCGCTTGTATCCATGGCATATACCGTCACACAATTCATCTGCTTGTTCACATGTATCTCATATGGATATGGAACATTTTGCGCCATACTGCCTGCATTCACAACTGGTACTGCGGGCGCAGGTGCTGCTGGTGCAGTCTGTTCAGGCGCCGCCGTGTCAGCCGGGAGCTCCATCTTATTCTGTTCTTCCATTCCGGGCTCTACGATGTCTAACTCACTGTCTTCGACAACCTCAAGCGCTCCGGCTGTTACAGCAGAAGCCGAAACATCCTCCGGCTCTTCGTCTTCCTCTTCAGACACTTCCGGTTCTTTCCGGCTCCCCCTCTCCTTTCTGTCTTCCTTCATTGTCTGCACGCTTTTCGCACTTTCCTGCGCTTTCGTATCCCGACCGGTTACCCGCCATACAAACACACCGGTGCCGGCGAGAAGCAGAACACACACGGAAACAACAACACTGACAAACAATTTTTTATTCTTTTCGTATAAAGCTTTCATTCCCGTTTCCCTTTCATACAAAATATTTTTCTCTTATTATAACAAACAAACTACTGTTTGTCAAAACAACTTCGCGTATTTTCCAAGGTTAGAAAACTCCAAACGATTCCAGTAAAATTTTCACGCCCAGAAGCACTAAAATTACTCCGCCTGCAATCTCTGCCTTCGCCTTGAATCTTGTCCCAAACACATTTCCGATTTTGACAGCAGACATAGAAAGGAGCCAGGTCATAAGGGCAATGATGCCGCAGGCAATGAGCGTATTCGTCAGATTCGGATATTTCCCCATCCCCTTTACAATTTTCACCGGCTCGCAGACAAAGGTAATACCGACCGCCAACGCATCAATACTGGTAGCAATGGACAAAAAAAACATTTCTTTTACGTTTAACGTATCTGTTTCTTCATCCTCTTCTTTTTGCGATACTGCTTCTTTTATCATGTCCGCCCCAATCAGAACGAGCAGGATACAGGCAATCCATGGTGCAATATGCTCAATATAACTGGAGAAATTTACCCCAAGCAAATACCCGAAAAGCGGCATAATCCCCTGAAAAATCCCAAACCATGCACCTACAATATAACATTGGTAAAACCGTATTTTTTTCATGGCAAGCCCTTTGCACACCGCCACTGCAAATGCATCCATCGACAATGCAACGCCAAGCAGCAATACCGTAAAAAAACCCATCTGCTGTTTCTCCTTTCACTGTGTCTTTTCTTCTTCCTGTTTATTACCTGACTGCGTCTTTCATCTTTCTGACATACTGTTCAATATACGGAACACAGTCTCTTCCATATTGTGCACATATTTTCACTATCGCAGACCCGACAATCACTCCATCCGCATGCGCCGCCATCTCTTTTGCCTGCTCCGGAGTGGAAATGCCGAAGCCGATGGCGCATGGAATCTCTTTTTCCTCTTTTACAAGCTGCACCATGGCCGCCACATCGGTTGTAATTTTGGTTCTCGTTCCGGTCACGCCAAGTGAGGACACACAGTACACAAACCCTTCTGCCTCAGCCGCAATCGTCTGGATACGCTCATGGGAGGTCGGTGCTATCATAGACACGAACGAGATACCATATTCTTTACAGAATGCTGCAAATTCTCCCTTTTCCTCAAACGGAATATCCGGTAGAATCAGTCCATTGATGCCGGTCTCTCTGCATGTCTTTATAAACCTTTCTGCCCCATAGGAAAACACCACATTCGCATACGTCATAAATACAAGCGGAATGCGAACGGTCTTTCTTACTTTCCGGACCAGTCCGAAAATATCGTCTGTCGTTATCCGGTTTTTCAGTGCACGGATATTTGCCTCCTGAATGACCGGCCCTTCCGCCGTCGGATCCGAAAATGGAATGCCAAGCTCAATCAGGTCGGCCCCCGCGCGTTCCATCGCATAAATAATTTGTTCTGTTGTCTCAAGATCCGGATCCCCGCACGTAATAAACGGAATAAATGCTTTTCCCTTTTCAAATGCTGTTTTCAGATTATTCATGGATATCCTCCCCTCTGTAACGGGCAATGGCTGCACAGTCTTTATCACCGCGTCCTGAAATATTAATGACCAGTATGTTCTCTTTATCCATATCTTTTGCAATTTTCATGGCATGGGCCACGGCATGTGCGCTTTCAATTGCCGGAATAATTCCCTCCATCCTGGAAAGGTACTCAAAGGCATGCACAGCCTCGTCATCGGTAACCGCCACATATTCCGCCCTCCCCGTATCGTGAAGAAAGGCATGCTCCGGCCCGATGCCGGGATAATCCAGTCCGGCCGAAATCGAATAAACCGGCGCAATCTGACCGTATTCATCCTGGCAGAAGTACGATTTCATACCATGGAAAATACCAACTCTTCCGGTATTGATTGTTGCCGCCGTCTCAAATGTATCAATTCCCCTGCCTGCCGCCTCACAGCCAATGAGACGCACGCTTTTGTCCGGCAGAAAATGATAAAATGCTCCCATGGCGTTCGAACCGCCGCCGACACAGGCCAGCACCACGTCCGGCAGCCTTCCTTCCCTTTCCAGCACCTGCGCCTTCATTTCCCTGCTAATCACAGCCTGAAAATCCCTGACAATCTCAGGAAACGGATACGGCCCCATAACTGAGCCCAGCACGTAGTGGGTATCCTCAATTCTCGACGTCCATTCCCGGAAGGTCTCCGACACCGCATCCTTAAGAGTTGCCGTACCGGAAGTGACCGTGTGCACCTTTGCGCCGAGCAGACGCATCCGGTAAACGTTAAGCGCCTGACGTATGGTATCTTCTTCTCCCATAAAAATCTCACACTCCATACCCATCATGGCCGCCACGGTCGCAGTCGCCACGCCGTGCTGCCCTGCGCCGGTCTCTGCAATCACACGTGTCTTTCCCATCCGCTTTGCCAAAAGCATCTGTCCGATTACATTATTTATTTTATGGGAACCGGTATGATTCAAATCTTCTCTTTTCAAATATATTTTTGCCCCGCCCAAATCCTTTGTCATGCGCTCCGCATAATACAAACGGCTGGGGCGTCCGGCATATTCATTCAGCATTGCCGACATTTCCTGCTGAAATTCAGGATTATCCTTATATTTTTTGTATGACTCTTCTAATTCAATCATGGCATTCATCAAAGTCTCAGGGATGTATTGTCCCCCATGGATACCAAATCTTCCTTTTAACATAACTGCTGCCTCCTCCAGGGCTTATTCTTATTATCTATGATTTGTTTTATTTTTGCAATCTCTTTTTTACCGGAAACGGCCTCACACCGGTCCTGATTTGTTTAAAATATCTCTGCACATCTGTTATCCCACCTTTCCTGCACGATGGCGGAACTGCCGGGCATACAATCCGTTAAAACAGCACGCCGCTGCAATCAAATGCTGTATAAGCATTTCGTAAGGCAATCCCACGGTTTTTATGTATCCGGGACATTCCCTTTTGAATCAAAAAAAGCTCCTGTCCCAACGTGTTTGCTGGGACAAGAGCGCTGTCGCATACTCTTGCGGTGCCACCCGGCTTGGTGTTATTACACCCACTCACATCGTACCAATCATACGACTGCTGTTGTTATCGGAGTGCCTGCTCCGTCTCGCATACTCTCATCTATGATTTCTGCTCGCCCTCAGAAGTCCATTCCCTCTTCGCTTACATATCGCACTCACACCATCTGCGACTCGCTGGACTGCTCCACAAAAAAGTACTCACCCTTCTTCAACGGTTATTCGTAGTCTAGCATATTCACTTTTCCTTGTCAAGACCATTTATCATGAAAATA
The DNA here is from genome assembly GCA_947565255.1 of uncultured Lachnospiraceae bacterium. Lineage (GTDB taxonomy): Bacteria > Bacillota > Clostridia > Lachnospirales > Lachnospiraceae > JAAVZI01. The sequence goes on along the minus strand of CANOFI010000030.1, from coordinate 8,483 downwards.
TTCCATATAACCTTTAATTGCAGAACATATTCCTGCGTTTCTGAAAATAGGTATAATTGACCGCAATCATCACAACAGCCGTCCAAATGCTTATCCTCAAATTCCCCTGACCCATTACATTTGTTACAGACAATCCTGTAACTGCACAGACTGCGATCAGATATACGACTGTAACGACAGCTGTCGCTGCCATCACGCCAAGATACCAGCGTATTGCATCCCGTTTAAAGCCGCTTAGCTTCTGCCGCGCAACAAGGTCTCCAACCGCAAGCAGAATACACGCAATTCCCATTAGAATATCAACGGTTTTCAGGCCGTCATAGTAATAATATACCAATCCTGTATCATCGCCATATTGTGCCCCGGTAAATGCACTTATCCCACTGATAATATTTAATACCATTGCCGCAAACAACTGAAAATAGATAATAAATTTATACCACTTCATCGGCTGGGAAAAAGAATACGCCCCTGTCGGCTGGTTCCACTGGTTCTGACCGTATTGCTGCCCGTTATTCCACTGGTTCTGACCATATTGCTGCTGCCCATTACCCCATTGATTCTGACCATACTGCTGTCCATTATTCCACTGATTCTGGCCGTACTGCTGCTGGCCGTTATTCCACTGGTTCTGACCATACTGCTGGCCATTATTCCATTGATTCTGGCCGTACTGCTGGGCATTATTCCATTGATTCTGGCCGTACTGCTGCTGACCGTTACCCCACTGGTTCTGGCCGTACTGCTGCTGACCGGTATTCCACTGGTCCTGACCATACTGCTGCCCGCTGTTCCACTGGGTATTTTGATAATTATCCTGCTGGCTGCTTCCGTATGTATCGCCATTTTGCGTAGAACCGTCCTGTGCGGTTCCGCAGCTTCCGCAATATATCATTCCTTCTGTAATCTCGGCTCCGCAATTTTTACATTTTTTCATCATTTTCATCCTCTGCTGATATTTGAAATTATGAAATGCCAAAAATAAGTGTGCCGCAAGTGTACTTACTATACTATAATCCGGCTTAACACACCAGTTATTACATTTTATAATTTTCCTAAAAATATTATATCATTTTTTTAATATTGTGCAACCATTTTCAATATAAAATTAATTTTTCCAGTCCTCTTTTATGCTAAAAAAGCAGGGAACCGCCGCATCCATGATTAATTTCATCATTCATGCAGCGGCTCCCTGCTTTGATTTTTATAATAACTGTTCAATTTCCTTCAAATCCGTCAGCTCTTTGATTGCCTCTGCATAATCCGGATTTTTAATGGCAAGAAGCGAAATTTCATTTTTCAGCTTGAGCATCACCTTCCGGCAGTTTTCAATCTTTAACCTGGACTGTTCAATCTTTTCCTCTAATTCCTTTTTCAGCTGCTCCATCTGTTTTTCATCAACCAGATATTCAATCTGTCCAAGCCAGATGGAGGAATCCTGCATCCTGTACTGCTCCAGCTGCCTTACAAGCCGCTCCTCATAATACTGAAGCTCGTTCCCCGCCCTCTGGAAATTTTCCTTCGCATTTTTTGTCATAATGAACTGTTCCCACTGGAACAAAAGTTCGCTTGCACTGTGTACGCCATATTTTCTGTACACATAATCGATGCCGTTCTTCGCATTGACATACTTCAATTTTGCCGCATTCTGCCTGTTAATAATATAATTTAAACTTTTTCCCGCCTTTTTTGCACGGCTTACATTGTTAAAATAACGGATAAAAACCATCAGGGTGACCGCCGCAAATGCAATACCGCAAAGAAGCGCCGCCACCTGCGTATCCGCCTCAAACTGCAGCTGCAGCACGACTAAAACGCTAAACAGAACCAACAGAAAAAACATGCAGAATATCGATATTTTTTTCATTTTATCCTGGCTTCTTGCCACATCCTTCTTCTCGAACTCCTGTTCCCCCTTTTCTCCCTCCAGGCGGTCAATCTCAGACTTTTGCCTTGACAGATAAAGCTCATCCGCCGTCAGCTTTTTAATGACGTCCGGCATCTCCTGCGTATACTGGCTTAACTGTATATATTTTGCATCATCTAACAGCGCCTTATCCTCTCGAAAAGACTGCCGGTCCTTTTGCAGGCGCAAAATCACATTGGCTGTATCCTTTACTTTTGCCGCCGCTTCCTTTGGCAGCTCCTGCAGGCGGTTAATATCGTTGTGATACTCTGCCAGCACACGGTATTCCCGTTTTATGCGTTCCATTTCCTCCGCGGCTTCATAAATACGTTCCTTCCGCTTTAAGACATAATCCTTTTTTGTCTCCCATGCGCTGTCGTTTTTCAGGCTTTCATTCAGCAACTGTTCTGCCTGGCTCACCGAATTGTCGTTCTGGCGGCGCTCCTTTGCCCTCTGGCGGCGCTGCACTGCAGCAGAAGCTTCCTTTCGGTTCTGGACCGGTATTTCATCCTGCTCAGTCTTTTCATTATATTTCACCCATTTTGACAATTCAATCTCCACAGATTTCATTTTCCGGGGTTTTGCTTTTCGAAACCGTTTCACTAACCTGTCCTCCTACCTGATATCCATAAATGCCCTGCATTCATCCTGCCACTTTTGCATGATTTCTTTCTCTTTTTGTTCCATCTTTGCAATTTTTCCTTCATTTTTTAACTGCTTTAAATGCTCGATTTCTCCCAGTCCTTCCTTAAATTCAGCACTGTCCTCTAACTGCTTCATTTCCTCATAAATCTGCACATCCATAGAGGCCGCGCCCGGAAATTCCTTTACAAGCTCATCTTCCTCAATTTCATCCTCGCAAAGCCGCGCCGCCAGTTTATACTGGCGCAGGCTTTCTTTTTTCGGCGTCTTTAGAAATGCCTTCAAAAAGTAGTCACAGCTTTCCTTAAAATAAAACATCCTTGCAAATGCCACGCCCATATTGTGATAAATCTCCGCTTCCACGCTTTCCCTCTCTTCCCCTTCCTCCTGCAAAAGCTCCTGATAGGCCCAGATTGCCTTTGCATATTTTCTGCTCTCTACCAAATGGTCCGCCCGTTTCTTCTTTCGTTCAAAAGGTGTCAGCGTACACAGCTTTTTTAATTCCTGTACATACTCTGCCTGCTCTTTTTCTGTCAGATAATGCGCAGAACGAAACAGACTGAGGAGCCATTCCTGCATGCTCTTATGCGACGCTGCAAGACGTTCTATCTCCTCTGCCTCTTTTTTCATACCCAGTTCATCCGAAAGCCATTTGGCAACTGCCAGTCCTTCCTCTTCCGCCTCCTTCGAAGCCTCAAACAGGTGGACGTAATTCCGGAAATAAAAACAAAGCTCCTCTAATGTATAGACACGCTTACCGATGCTTTCAATGTAATAAGGCTTTTCCGCCCTTTTTTCCCAGCATAAAATTAACCTGCCCATACCGGGTCCTCCTTTATTTCCATGTTAAAATACTTTTCCCATTTCAGACCGGACGAAGGATAAAATTCGCCGAATCCCATATCCTCCACCAGCATATGCCCGCTGCCTGCATTTTGAAATTCCACGCAGATACGTATCCTCGATGCACGCCTGGGACGCTTCGGAAATCTAACAAGCTCCAGTTTTACCTTTTGTTCCGTCTGATTCTCGCTATATCTGGACGGCACCACCTCAAGAGTGATTTCTTCCTCTCCTTCTATCAGACACTCCGCCGAAATCCCTGCCTGATACCAGGGCTGTCCCGCACGGGCCGCGTAAAGACAGGTTTCCTCTCCCGATGAACACACGGGAATTCTCACATCACAGGTCATGGACTGCCTGCTTAAATATAACCCGGCGGCTTTCTTTCGATTTGTGTACACCTCCCCGGCAAAACAGGCCCCCTTTGTAAACAGATTGTTTCCCTGAAACACCCTTCTGCCCCGGCACACCATACGAAGGGAATCCTGCATCCAGTCTGCCAGAAATCCGTCTCCGATTAAATAAACGACAGACACAATTTTTTTGGCAAACAATTCCTCCATCGTCGCCAGAAAACGGCTGTCCATCTCTTCTCTTGCCTGCTGGGACGCCTCTAACTCTTCTCTTCCAAATTCCAGCTCCCCATAGTCCAATTCCCCGACCTTCATACGAAACGGAAGCGACTTCTGGTCAACCAGAAGCTGAAATACCTTTAAACACCGTTCCTGATAATAAAACAAAAACACCTCGTGGTTCCACAATTCCTTTTTTCTCCCTGTGGCATACATTCCAAAACTTTCTTTATAATCAATATAAAACACCTGTTTTTGATCCACAGGCAGACTTTTCGCAGCCTCGCGCAAAACCTGTATCTTTTCATTGTTCATATCCTCTGTCGTAAAAACAACGCAGTCTGCAGGTTTCGTATAGCCGCACTGGTAAATCAGGTTCCATATTTTTTCCAGAAAAACCTGAAAAAGCTCCTGGTAAGCATACGTCCGGTCCTCCAATACCAGCTCGCTGTTATTCAAAACGCCGTTCCAAAGACTGTCCACAAAAATCCCATCGCTTTCGTGCATCTGACGGCGCGCCTTTTCTCCATAGAGCCAGCCTTTTTGCCCCGGCTTCTGGAACAGGCACATAGGAATTTCATAATTTTCCGTCCCCATCTGCGTTGTCAGTGTCTCGGCATCTTCCATTCCCGGCGCCATACAGCTGACCTGTATGTTATATTTTCCAATATCGATTCCAACAATCATGCCATTTTCCATTTCGACCACCAACTTTATTCCTCTTTATCCGTTTTTTCACAAAAAACCTGTCATCCCATTCTATTTCTCTGCTTCTATTTGAAACAGATTCTGCGTAAAATGATCGAACCGGGCATACCGCTCCATCCACTCCAGCAGCGTTTCCTCGTCCTTCAGCGCATAGCTTTCCCCTATTTCATTCAGCATCATAAACCGGCCTTCTCCATTTTCCAGATTTTCCTGGCTCCGGTCTAACACTGCGCTCGTAATAATATGCCAGTCGCTTCCGTCTGCATTGCATTCCACAATATAATATTGTACCCGTTCCCCAAAAAAGGTAATAAGCTCTTTTACAAATATGGAATCGTAAATGCATTCCAGCTCCTCCTGCATATAGTCTTCACCGGCATCCGTATGTTCCGACAGCAGATAATATATATACACCTTTTTCTCAGGAGCCGCCCGGTGCTCAATGATACTTCTTTCATGCAGATGAAATTTTTTCGAAACCTTCTGGTCCATTTGCGTAAAAAACGGAAATACAATGTGCTGCTCTACAAACTCCCGCATAATTTCCTGCAGAAACGGCACTTTTTCATCCGGAACGGACACCATGCCCGCATAATATTTTAACAATGCCATCTTACAATCCCGATTCACCGTTTCCCCCTGAACATACTGCTGCTCAATCCAGCTAAAAATCCGCTCATCAATAATCTGTTCATGCACCACATAATAATATGCAAAAAAAGCCAGATATGCACGTACGACATCCGGTTTATAACCCGGCTTGTAGTAATCCTCAAACACCTCTTTCGAATCCGGCAGAAGATATCCGGTAAACAGCATCTGCATCAAAATCCGCTCACTGATTCCATATGTCTCCACATCAAACTGCCTGGCAGCGCGCCAGAGCCTGTCCATCTGCCAGGTCGGCCCGTAAAAATACCGGGTCAGGTACTCTAATATATTCTCATCATATTTTCCCTTCGTAAACACATAAAAACACAGTTCAAGCAACGCTTCCTGCGGCTCGTCTTCCACAATCAGACGGCTGCACAGGCGCACCAGGCGCTTCGGATTGACCTCTTCCGGCCCATATGCAAGCACCAGCTCATACGCCTTCTCATATTTTGTCCGTATAATCAGCATTTCAATAAAGTGCGCCCGCTCCCTGGAATCCATTCCCGCGTAATCCAGATCGAACAAATGTTCTTCCACTTTATCATACTGATGTACACTCATATAATATTCCACGAGCTGTTTTAATAATTCCTGCCGGAATTCCAGGCAAAGAGACTGTTTTGCCAGTAATTTTTCACAGATTTCGCAGGTACCTTCCTTCAGCACGGCTCCTTTCTTGTAATACCGGTTCAGCAAAAGTCCTAATTTTTTCTTTTCAAACTTAAGACAGTATTTTGCAATGTCCGTATCGGGAATCAGCGGTTTCAGCTCATAAGAAATGGTGTCAAAATGCCGCCTGCCCGACTTGTCCTCCAATAAAACCAGCGCCTCCGGACCATATAATTTCACCCACGCTTTTTTATCGACCACCGGAAATATTTCTTCGCGCTCCAGTTCCTTATGCCGCACCACAACCTGGCGTATATTCCCATTTTCACACAAAAGCTTTTTTACAAATACCAGTTCTTCAAAGATCGCCGCTGTCTCCGGGTCACTTAAAATATCTGCCGACATCTGCCGATACAGGTATGCCAGATTCTCATTGATATGCCTCTGGCGTATCTGCTCTGTCAAAAATAACTTTATCCGGGGCTCATAGCCCGCCGCCAGCTCCTCCAGCTGCTCCCTGTTGCGCCATAAATTGGCATACAGACATGCCTTCCTCTTATAATCCAGCGTGTTATCAAAATTAAAATACAAAAAAAGGGTTTTCGGAAACATCCGGTTATAATCAGACGGAACGGTATACATATAATACTCAAACAGCTGTGTAATCTTTAATTCCGCCTCTACTCCCTTCTCAAACCAGAAAAAGTATGCAGACTGGCGCTTATTCGCCCATATCAGCATAGAACAGACTGCCTCCACAACCTCCGCAGACGGAAACATTTCATATGCACCAGTCAGAAACCGGAACATAAACGGTGAAAACTCTTTTAAGCGCAGAGCCAGATCTGCCGTCTTTTTCACCAGTTCTTCCTCCAGCATCCCATTTTTACATGCAAACAAAAGCACCCTCTGTTCAAAATCCTCCAGACGGTTTAACAGCGACAAATCCTTTTTTATAAGACGGCCCGCCTCCAGATACAAAAACGGGCTTCTGCAGCCATATCCATACTGCTCTTTTAACAGCCTGTATTTCATCACTTTATTATTTTCCAGCGTTTCATCTAAAAATAACCGAATTCGAAGCAGTGCAAAGTCATGCGGGTAATCGCCGCACAGCTGCACAATCTCCCTTGTCACAATCTGCGTAAACATCTCATCTTTCTTAATCAATGCGCTGATATACTGAATATAGGCATACAAGGCCGTATTTTTCTTTTTCCATGCAAAAACAGGCTCATATTTATTTATAATCCACTGTGCCTGTGTCTTTTGCTGTGTCATGGTATACATGTGCGCCTGAAACAGCTGATAAAATGGGTCTTCCGGGCAAATGCTGCTTAAATGCTCCGCTCTGAAAAGCGCCTCCTTTAACCATACCGCATCCCGGATTGTATGGTTCCTGACCTGTATATACAATTGGCATACCTCGGACAGCAGCTCCTTTTCCTTCATTCGGCTTTTGTTTTTCTTTCCTGGAAGCCCAATTTCTATCTTAAGCGTCTCTGTCTGAATTCCGCTGGAAAAGGTTATTACTGCAGTATTTTTGCCCGCATGCAGCTTCTTTCTCTCTACGATGAATTCCCAGTTATAATGGTTTCCCACAAAGTCTTCGGATGTCACCGTCGGCTTTTCCACATAAATAAAATCTGCATCGGCAGAAATCTGAATCGAAAAATATCCCCATGTATTTTTGGAAAGCGTCACTTCTTTTTTAAAGGAATCCCCCTCGCATTTGTAGGACTCCTCGTCCGCACTGAGCGTAAAATAAATCGGCTGCTTTTTATGTATGGCAATCAGAAATTCTTCCATATTTTCCCTGCACACGTTACTCTGCGTCAGGGCCCTGTACAGCTGTCTCTGCGCCGCATCCATCCCAATGGATAAAAAACGGCCGGAACAGAACAGACGGTATGCCTCCTGGTAGCTTTTCTGTGCAAGATTTGCAAAATGAAACAAGTCACGGATTTTACCAATCGAAGTGTCAATGCTCCGATGTTCAATCGATACCACATAGGGAACGATAATTTCACCGGCATTGGATTCAATATAAATCTCCCCTTTGTTCGTATCGCCCTCCTGCATGCCCGTCGTATGAAATTCATACACAATCCGGACCTTTCTCCCCTGAAACTGCACTTCACTGCAGACCATACGGCGGTCCGTCGTATAAATCAGTCCCTTAAGCTTTCTCTCATCTCTGCTCTCTAATACCAGGCTTCCGTGGAGTTTCTCATCTTTCTTTGCCATGTGTTCAATTCGCTCTGTTGAAACAGACACATCCATCTCTTTATAATCAAATTTCCCGTCTGCAATTGCGCGGATACGTTTTCTCACACTTTTCACCTGCTTGCTTTTTTTCATAAAATAGTATACTATATTCTATTATACACCAATCTGTCTGTTCGTGCAACGATTAGTGAAAAAAAAGGAAAGGATGAGTGCAATGTTAAAGCCAAAAGACCATTTTCACGGAAGTGACTTAGAAAAAATAGAAGAACAATTTTAGTGATTTTATAAGTTTAGTATTTGTAAAATCGGAAAAAATTAAC
>CANOFI010000029.1 GCA_947565255.1 uncultured Lachnospiraceae bacterium | reverse complement strand
TGGACTAGCGACTATTTATGATGATCATGAAGATTATGAACGAGCGATTTATTATGGGATCAACGTAAAGACAAGCAAGGTACTCGCCGAGGAAAAAGCCTACAAAACCGAACCTGTTTTTTCCATCTGCTCCAAAGTCAACCAGCCGGAAAATGCCATCAAATTTCTGGAATACCTGATGGAAGAAGAAATTGAGGCTAAGTAAACTTTACAATACCTGCAGATTGCGTTTGCAGAATCTTGCATACGCTGCTTTTTTGAACCTATACTCCATAAACAAAAAAAGACTGCCGCCTGAAACCGACACAATATCTTGTAGTTCAACCCTATATATTGTATTCTGGTTTCAAACGCCAGTCTTTTTTATGACAGATTACTTATTTTTCTTTTTTACATCATACCCATTCCCGGTGCGCCTGCCGGCATTGCCGGAGCATCTTCCTTGATGTTTGCCACTACGGATTCTGTCGTGAGCAGAGTAGCCGCAACGCTCGTTGCGTTCTGAAGCGCGCTTCTTGTTACCTTTGCCGGGTCAAGAATGCCTGCCTCCACCATATTGACATACTCCTCCTTGTAAGCATCAAATCCTACGCCCTGTTCGGATTCTCTTACCTTATTGATAATCACGGAACCTTCCAGTCCAGCATTCGCTGCAATGTGGTACAATGGGGATTCCAGCGCCTTAAGAATAATTCTGGCACCCGTCTTCTCATCGCCCTCCAATGTATCTGCAAGCTCAGCCACATTCTTCGATGCATGAATGTATGCGGAACCGCCGCCGGAAATAATTCCCTCTTCCACAGCTGCCCTTGTCGCTGCCAGCGCATCCTCCATTCTCAGCTTTGCTTCCTTCATTTCGGTTTCAGTTGCAGCTCCAACACGGATAACTGCCACACCACCTGCTAATTTTGCCAGTCTTTCCTGTAATTTTTCTTTATCAAACTCAGATGTTGTCTCCTCAATCTGTGCCTTAATCTGGTTGATTCTGGACTCAATGGCTGCCTTATCGCCGACACCGTCTACGATAACTGTATTTTCCTTCTGTACCTTAACGGATTTTGCACGGCCTAACATCTCTAAGGTTGCCTCTTTTAAATCCAGTCCAAGCTCCTCTGAAATCACCTGACCGCCAGTCAGAATTGCAATATCCTCCAGCATTGCCTTTCTTCTGTCGCCATATCCCGGAGCCTTCACTGCAACTACATTAAACGTTCCGCGCAGTTTATTGACAATCAGCGTCGTCAATGCTTCGCCTTCCACGTCCTCCGCAATCATCAGCAGTTTTGCACCAGACTGTACCACCTGCTCCAACAGTGGAAGAATCTCCTGAATATTGCTGATTTTTTTATCGGTAATCAAAATATACGGGTCATCGAGAATGGCTTCCATCTTATCCATATCCGTCGCCATATATGCAGAAATATATCCGCGGTCAAACTGCATGCCTTCCACAAGGTCCAGCTCCGTCTGCATCGTCTTGGACTCTTCAATTGTGATTACGCCGTCGCCGGATACCTTCTCCATCGCATCTGCAACCATGTTTCCGACTTCCTCATCCCCTGCGGAGATTGCTGCAACCTTTGCAATGTGGTCTTTTCCATTGACCTTGCTGCTCATCTTCTGAATTGCTTCCACTGCACAGTCCGTTGCCTTTTTCATTCCTTTTCTGAGCACAATCGGATTGGCTCCGGCTGCCAGATTCTTCATTCCTTCATTTACCATTGCCTGGGCCAGAACCGTTGCAGTCGTAGTTCCGTCTCCGGCAACGTCATTTGTCTTCGTTGCAACCTCTTTGACAAGCTGTGCGCCCATATTTTCAAATGCATCCTCTAACTCAATTTCCTTTGCAATTGTCACGCCGTCATTTGTGATAAGCGGTGCGCCAAATGATTTGTCCAGTACCACATTACGTCCTTTGGGCCCCAACGTTACACGAACGGTATCTGTTAACTTATTTACTCCTGCTTCCAAAGCTGCTCTGGCATCCGCGCCATATTTAATTTCCTTTGCCATAATTTCCTTCTTCTCCTTTTCAAAAAATTCGGTTCACACTTACTTTTCTTCTAAATCCATATGTTCATCCTGCGTTCTTACTCTACTACTGCCAGAATATCACTCTGTTTCACAATAATAAACTCTTCGCCGTCTAATTTCACATCGGTTCCGGCATATTTTGAATAAATCACCTTCTGCCCCTTTTTCACTTCCATCGGTATTCTTGTTCCATCTTCAATCACGCCCGGACCAACTTCCACTACTTCTGCTTCCTGCGGCTTTTCCTGCGCAGAACTTGTCAGAATAATTCCGGACTTCGTTGTCTCTTCTGCTTCACACTGTTTCAATACGACTCTGTCACCTAATGGTAATAACTTCATGATTCATTCCTCCTGATTTTTTATTATTAGCACTCGCTTCTGTTGAGTGCTAACCGATATCCATATATTAAAGAATTTGTTACTATTATGCAACCTTACTGAAACGAATTAATCCTAATATTTTAGATTATATCTAATAAATATCTCCTTTATTCTCATTTTTTCTCACTTTTTCTATTTTTTTCATTTTTATAAAAGTCCCAAACGCTGTGCAAACCGGGCAATCTGCTGCCCTTTAGGCATACTCCTCAAATCTTTCTCTGAAATGCCTCCCATGTAAACCATTCCAATAAAATACAGCATCGCCCCAAGCGCAATCGACACAAGTACACCGATTCCGTTTTTCCCTGAAACAAACACTATTCCCTTATGGACATAATAGACAAGTACACCCATAATTGCCGAATTGATTATGGGAATAATAAATGTACGGACAATTTCCTGCCGGTACCCCCTGATATATCTGCGCATGGCTCTTTCATTTAACACACACATCACAAAGGCAAAAAAGATATTTGCAATGACAACCCCGTATACATGCAGCTCAAAAATCTTCAGGCATACGACTAACACCACGAGGTGGGAGAGCAATGCAATCACCGCATTTTTTACCGGAACCTTCATTCTGTTCACTCCCTGCAAAATCCCGTTTGTCAGCGTAGATAAGGCATACAGCACAACCGAGACGGAACCATAGCGCAGCAGATTTGCCGATAATGCGCGTTCGTCGCTCCAGAGCATCTGCAAAATCGGGGAAGCCAGGACGGAAAGTCCCACTGCACATGGAATGGTTATCATCATCGTAAAGCGGATGCATATTCTTGTTTTCCGCACAATTTCCCGCTTATCTTTTACCGCATATGCCGCCGAAACGCCAATGACCGTGGAGGCCGCCATGGCAGATGCCACCGAGATGGGAACATTCGTAAGAAGCTTATATTTCCCGCTGAAAATACCCCAAAGGGCGTTGTACTCGTCCACGGATTTTCCCTGCGCCGACATCATCCGGTTAAACACGCCCTGGTCGAGCACGCTGCTGATGTTATATACAGCGGTACTTAAAATAACCGGCACAATCGTTGCAAGCAGAACCTTATACACCGTGCCCGTCCTGTCAACGGGTTCTTTTCTCATCCCCTGCACCCGCGGAACAAACCGGTTCTTAAAAAATACCATCAGAATCACAAGTGTAACCAGCCCGGCAATCGCACCAAACAGCGTTCCCATCGTTCCCCCGGCCGCACCGTATGCCGCCTCGAAGCCTTCGCTGTGCGTCATTTTTACAACGCTCTCTCCATAAGAAAACAAAACATACGCCGCCCACACACTGACAATGGCATTGATAATCTGCTCAATTACCTGGGAAATGGCTGTCGGGACCATACTTCCCATGCCCTGAAAATAGCCCCGCAAAACACCCATCACCGCCACAACAAAAATAGCCGGCGCCAGCACCTTTAAGGAGATTGCACTCATAGGCGATTTCATAAGCATTCCCGCAATCTCACCCGCAAAAAACCAGGTAAATACAGCAAACAATCCGCCTACCACAACTGCAAACAGCATCGCACACCTGAAATATTTCTGTGCATTTTTCTTTTTTCCTTTTGCCAGAAGCACGGAAACAAGCTTGGAAACAGCCAGCGGAAGACTATACGAGGAAAGCAGAAGCAAAATAGAATAAATCTCATAGGCAACCGAATAGACTCCATTTCCGACATCCCCAATGATTCCCGTCAGCGGAATCCGGTATATCATTCCTATGATACGCACAACAATGGAAGCGATGGCAAGCACGCTTCCCTGTACTATAAAATTCGATTGTTTCCGTTTTTCACCCATATATTTCAACCCCTTGTAATCCCAAGCCTGTTTAAAATATCTTCCTGCTTTTTCTCCATCTGTAATGCCTCATCTTTCCCCATATGGTCATATCCGCATAAATGAAGCATACTATGCGCAATCAAAAATGCATATTCCCGCATAAGCGAATGCCCGAATTCCTCCGCCTGTGCGTACACCTTGTCCACAGATAACAAAATATCGCCGAACACCAGTTCTCCTGTCTCTGGATGAAAATACAGAATTTCTTCCTCTAAAAAACGAAAATCCCCTGGTGTTTCATATTCAACCGCCGGAAATGAAAGCACATCTGTCGGCCGGTCGATTCCTCTGGTCTCTTTATTCACCTGCCGTATCGTTTCATTATCCGAAAGCAATATATTTACCTGTGCTTCATAGGGACAGTTCTCATAATCCAGAACCCCTTCTATTACCCTTTCTGCCAGTTCAAAGGCATCAAATGGCAGTTTTTTTCCACTTTCATCCCCAAATAACAGTGTCATAAACGCTTTTTTCTCCTTGTACGTTTTTATGCCAGAACAAACTTACATTTTATCATATCATATTTTTTCCATTTTTCCAAATAAATCAAAAAAGTTTAACAGATTGTTTATTTTTCGTTTAGAATCGGGGATGTTTTGATTTTTCTGCGATTCTGTGTCTGATTTTTTGATTCGTAAGCCTCATAAGCCTGTACAATCCGCTGTACAAGGGGGTGGCGGACCACATCCTGGCTTGTCAGCTTACAAAAACCAATCCCCTCCACCTTTCCGAGAACCTTAAGCGCCACATCTAAGCCTGATTTTGTACCAGGCGCCAAATCCTTCTGCGAGGCATCCCCGGTCACTACCACCTTTGAGCCGAATCCAATACGGGTTAAAAACATTTTCATCTGAGCCGGTGTCGTATTCTGCGCCTCATCCAGAATAATAAATGCATTGTCAAGCGTCCGGCCGCGCATATACGCAAGCGGCGCTACCTCAATCAGCCCCTTTTCCATATTTTTGGCAAAACTTTCCGCTCCCATAATCTGATACAGCGCATCGTACAGCGGGCGCAGATACGGGTCCACCTTACTCTGCAAATCACCCGGCAGAAAGCCCAACCGTTCTCCGGCTTCGATTGCAGGACGGGTCAGAATGATTCTTCCAACCTCATCCTCCTTAAATGCCTGAATTGCCATGGCCATAGCCAGATATGTCTTTCCGGTTCCCGCCGGTCCCATGCCGAACACGACCATTTTCTCCCGTATCTGGTCAACATAATTTTTCTGTCCGAGTGTCTTTGGCTTAATCGGCTTTCCATTAATTGTATGGCAGATAATGTCGCGGTCAATATCCAGGATTGCCTCTTCCTTATTCTCAAAACTGAGCGACAAAGCGTAATCCACATTCTGCTCCTGTATGACATTGCCGCGCATGGACAGCTCCAGAAGCTGCTCCAAAATGCGAATCGCTTTCGCAGCAGTGCTGTCCGGCCCGATTATTTTCAGCTGTCCGTCCCTCTCAATAATTGTCACATGAAGCGTTTTTTCAATCCGTTTAATATTTTTATCAAATTGTCCAAACACATTTTTTACATGCTCGTTTGGAATATCAAGGCTGTGCTCCGTTATACTCATCCATTTCCTCCTGCTGCACCTCCAACACCTCCGTAGGCTGCCGTTTCCCTGTTTTTTCTATCACTACAACCGTTCCGCTGGAAGTGCAATTTTTTTCGTCTACTTGTATTGTAACATTATTTTCTACAATTTGAACCCCCTTTTTTTGCAAATCATCACAAAACTGCTTTAATTTTTTTTGCGCAAGCGCTTCTGCCTCCTCCTCTGTATACACCTTCTCCACATTTTTATAATACTTTTTTGTCACATCTCCAAAATAAAAGGGAAGGTAAAAATTATTCCAGAGATGCAGCTGCTTTTCTTCCACAATTTCCTCGTGGGGAGTTTTCCGCTCCTTTTCAAAAAAATCCAGATCCCATCTCGTCGAAAAGGTTTTTATATAATATGTCTGTTCTTTTTCTTTTTCATACTGCTTATCCGTATACGTCATAGAAAACTGTTCCTGGTAGTTGTATGCGGTGCGCAGGTATACATCCGCATCCGCAGCACAATACTGATAATTTACTACCGAACCGTCATCCCCGAGAATCTCCATCCGCCCCTGTACCAGAACAGCGCCGGCACTGACCGGACTTCCCACCGACACCACAGGCGTCCCCGCGCGGGTAATCATCCGCTCAACAGTCCCATCCTTTTCTGTACAAAGGTCGGTTGGTTCTTCCCCTATATTCTCTCCACCTTGTTCCACCTTTAAACTTTCCTGCACATAAACGATGAGTCTCGTTCCCTTAATTTCCACGGATGCCCATATAATATCGTCAAATTCATTGCGAAGCGCCGCCTCTACCTTGTCACAGTCAATATCACTTTTCCACATTCCATGATGCAGCTCATTCCGTTCCATAAAATCCATCAGCACTTCAGTCGTCCTGACGCTGTTCCCCACAAAACGAATATCCCATATAAATAAAGAAAGAACATAAATAAACACTGCACATAAAAAAATACCGGCAAAAAAAATTTTTCTCTTGCGGTACTTATGCATAAAAAAGGGAAAACCCCTGCGTTTTACAATCTGCACCCTCGTCTTCGTTTTCCTCACAACAGGCTGCAACTCCCGAAAGCCCTTCACGCTCATGTACATTTCATAGGCGTCCCCCGTATTTTTTAAATCCCAGATTAAAATCTGCCGGCTGCTGCACAAATTAAGAAACCGCTCGGGAGAATACCCATATACCTTGATTTTTACATAACCCCTCATGTATTTTAAGATCTTAAAAACCAGGACAAATCCCCTCTTTCTATATTTAACAGGCAATTGCACCACTGCCAAATTTTTATAATTGTGCAAATAATTTCAACAATTTACTTATAATGAATATCCGATATCTGTCCCGTTATTTTCATCCCGTCATTAGTATAATACCCGACCTTCAGCCCGCTTCCCTCAAACTCAATCACGCACTTTTTTGCCTGCAATTTGATTCTTTCTGATGTATACTCTATAATTCCGCGATAATTTTCAATATAAGCCTCACTCTTTCCTGTCAAAGTGACTACGCAGTCCCCCAGCAGCAGTTCTTTTGACAATTCCAGAGATTCCACAATTTTTTCTTTCCGTCCCTTTTCTTTTTGTTTTTTTTGCTTCTTAAAACCCATATCCGCCTCTTTTGCTTTTGCATTGTCATTTCAATATATGTTTTTCTCTTCCCTGTTATGCAAAAAGAGTCCCCGGAGTGCGTTTGAAAATTCATTCCGCAATGTGCAGAAATCCATTTCCATACGCGCTTTGGGACTCTTTCTGAAATTCCTTTTCCCATCAGATAATCAGCATCGCATCTCCAAATGAAAAGAACCGGTACTTCTCTTTCACAGCCTCTTCATAAGCCGCCATAACCGACTCCCGTCCGGCCAGAGCAGAGACTAACATAAGCAGTGTCGATTCCGGCAGATGAAAATTGGTCACCAGCCCATTCACCACCTGAAACTGGTATCCGGGATAAATAAAAATATCTGTCCAGCCGCTTTTTGCCGTAACGGTTCCGTCCGCATTTCCAACTGATTCCAGCGTCCGGCAGCTCGTTGTTCCAACGCAAATCACGCGTCCGCCATTTTTTACAGCCGTATTTATCTTATCCGCTTCCTCCGGCTCCAAACAGTAATATTCGGAATGCATATGGTGTTCCTCAACCTTCTCTGCCTTGACGGGCCGAAAAGTACCGAGTCCCACATGCAAAGTGACATAAGCAGTCTGCACGCCTTTTTTCCGAATCCGTTCCAATAATTCCTGCGTAAAGTGAAGACCCGCCGTAGGCGCGGCCGCAGAACCGTTTTGCCTGGCATAGACAGTCTGGTAACGGTTTTTATCCGCAAGCTTGTGGGTAATATAAGGCGGAAGCGGCATTTGCCCGAGCTGGTCCAGAATTTCCTCAAAAATTCCGTCATATGTAAACTGCACCAGACGGTTCCCCTCTTCAACAACCTGAAGCACCCTTGCCTTCAGCAGACCATCACCAAAAGAAACTTTTGTGCCTGGCTTCATCTTTTTTCCGGGCTTCACCAGCGTCTCCCATACATCCGCCGCTTTGCGCTTTAGCAAAAGCACCTCAACCCTGCCGCCACCTTCCTCACGCGCGCCAATCAGGCGCGCCGGGAGCACCCTTGTATCATTCAGCACAAGGCAGTCTCCCTCTCTCAGATACTCCGGCAAATCACGAAATGTCTTGTGTTCATAGCCTCCAGTTACTTTATCCAGCACGAGCAGCCTGGACATATCCCTCTGTGAGAGGGGATCCTGCGCAATCAGTTCCTGCGGCAGATTATAATAAAAATCTTTAACATTCATAAACGCTCCTCGTATTCTACAGCCTTGTCCATTTATTCTATCAGATTCAATGCCTTTTTCAAAACAATCTGGGCATCCTTTATCGTGATACGGTGATCCTTGTCCATATCTGCAAGCTCTTTTATATCCTCATCAAGCATAATCAGATTAAGAGCCGCCCGCAGTACAATCCGGGCATCCTTTAAATCTACCCTCTGGTTTCTATCCACATCTCCCGGTATAGCCTGCGGGGAAGACGTCGGTGAAGGCTGTGGCGGCGCGGATGCAGGCTGCGGCGAAGGTGACTGTGTTGAAGATGGCTGCGCACTCTCCACAACGCCGATTCCCTCCAGCGTAAATGACTTATTCCATGCCGTAATCCAATCCTTCCCATAATTTTCATCCTGGCTAAGAGCCCCTGTCATGCTGAATTTACCTGTAGCGCTGTCAAATCCAGCCTCACTGCAGGAAGCATAATGCCTGTTCGCCGTATGAAACAATGCAGTCTGCCACTCCTCCACCGCTGATACATTTGCCCTGGCATCGCTTCCGATTGTCAGCGTATGATGGAAAACCTGGTTAGCCGGAACAAACACAGACTGCTCCGAAGATAACCATAAACGGTCTGTTTCATCTGGATAATACAGCTGCTTTAAATATGGATACAACTCTGCATACCGGTTCAGAAAGACACTTATATTCTCCTTTGTATTTGTACCATTTGTCCCGTCGCCTTCCACAAAAGCGCTCCCATACCGGTACCTTAACACCTTTTCGTTCGGAACCGGCCTGGAACCGGAAAATGCTTTATATAATACCGTATTTTTTACATTAATCATGACATTATCGGTAATCTGATGTCCGAAGCCGCAATTTGAAAAAATTGCGCTGCTATTAATATTTTCAAATACATTTCCTTTAATGATCATTCCCGACATGCCGTCATCCATATAAATGCCGTAACTGCCGGAGCGCACGTTCTTAATGTAATTATAGGATATTTCATTGCCAAGCCAGCGAAAGCACCTTCCGGAATAGATTGGCGCCGAATCAGCCGAGTTTAGACAGGCATTTTCTATAAAATTATGCGTAATCAGCATATCATTTCCCATAATCTGCATGACCATATGCGGCGCATCATGCATATAATTATAACGCGCCGTATTGCCGCACCCCTCCAGATAGACTGCAGGCGTATAATTCTGCAGCCGGGATATCTTATAAAATTCGCAGTGCTCCACGATATTGTCTCCGCGCTCTAAGGTCTGCTCATCGCCTCCGGCAAGATACACACCGCCGCAGCCCATGTCGTGAATTACACAGCTTCCCACCACATTGTTGTGTCCGCCGCCCGCCGTGTCATACGAAGGATCCATCGTAATTTTTAAATTATTTTCACCGATTTTCACCGCATCCAAACTGATGTTCGAAAACTCACACTGTTCAATCCTACAGCCCTCGCAGTCATATAAGGTCACGCCGTCGCCAGTGCCTCCGTCAAAATGAATGCCTTTTATTACTACTTCCTTTGCGCCTTTTAATGCGAAAAAAGGCTCTCCGGAGGAGGTCAGGGAAATATCCTGCTGCGCGAAATTCTCTTCCTTCGGATAATAATACAAAACATCATTTCCCTGATACCGGTCTATATAATACTCGCCCGGCGCATCCAGCTCACAGAGAAGGTTCGTCGCCCTTAACTGAATCCGCTTATCCTGTACTCCCTGAAGAGACGGATATTTGCAGTGAATGGTCTGTTTCTCCATATCCACAGAATAAATTCGCGCCATATCATTTGCATAATTATTTTCAAAATAACCGCTCAGCCATCCATCCGTTTCATACAATACAGGATTTGCCAAAGGATTGGGGTCTTCCTGCGCATTCTGCGGTTCATTCTCCACTGTCGGAGGCGCCCATTTTTCGATCCGTTTTTCCAGGCCGTTACGCACATAAAAGACCGGTCCTTTCATTAGAAGCATTTCCTCATATGTTTTTGGCGTATCCGTCTTGTCAAAAATATAATTTCTCGGCCGTTCCCCTTCATTTGCCCCGGCCGCTTTTGCATCGGCATCTTCATTCTTGCCGTCCTTCGTCTTTCCAGCAAGAATAGAGGACATTGTAAGTGCCGCCGCCCCTTCATTGGGATACTGCGCAAGCGTCTGAAGCTCCCCATTTACCGAAAGCTCCGGAGCAAAAGGCTTCTTCGGCCAGTTAAATCCATTTTTATTGATGGTTCCTGTTGCAATCCTGTCCGCACCTAAATCATAGACAAAAATGTTCTCCCTGACATCCGCCTGAATCCTTTCTTTTGCCACATACTGCTCCCCCTCTGCATCAGAAAGCCTTTTAAACTTTTCCGTCGAAAGAGGCACCGTCCCGCTGATTGTAACGGTTTCCTTTTCATATGCGCGATATGTCACAAAAGAATCCTGCTCCTCCAGCTTTACCGTAGGAGCTGCTGCGTCCACATAATACGTCCCTTCCCGTAAATAAACGACTGCCCGGTGCGCACTGTCTAACTCCTGCGTCCTGAGATAATCCCTTGCCTGCTGAATCGTTTTGAACGGATTCTCCTTTGTACCATCTGCCTTGTCTGACCCCTGCACCGACACAAAAACCTCCGCCAGCGCAGGCGTGGCTTTCGTATGTATAAAACCGGCTGACCATACAGCAGCCGCGCACAATGCAGCTGCTGTCACAACGGCTGTTATTTTCCCTAATCTGCCCGTACTTTTCATCGCCTTTCCTCCAAACCTGTCTCTTCGCTATAAAACAGCAAAAACATATGAATTTTCCATTGATTTTTCTATCCCATTAATTATAATATTTCAGCCGCTAAAAGTCAACTTTTAACCCATTATATGCAAAACAAACGCATGAATAAAGCTCTTATGAACAAAAAGCCATATTGGAAGCCTTTCCAGCTTTCAGCATGCAGGGATTGCACATCATTCGATAACACCGAACATTTGTTCATAAAATTTTCATTCACACGTTTGTCCTGGATGATATATACGAAAATCAATCTTCAAAAAAATGTCTATTATCTATCAATTTATCCATTGATTTTTGTAAAATATATGCAGTTTTCGTTTATTTTCCATACGCCTTATCGCCTTCCAGCGACACCGCTCCGCTTTTCAGAAAATACGACAGCCGCTTATAGAGCAGTACACTCACAAGACTCACGGAAGCTGTCTTAATCAAATTAAATGCCACCGCAAACCAGAATGCACCCTTAAAAGTGGCAGCCGCAGCCTCTCCCATATATAACGGAAAAACAATAAAGCGGTTCACAAGCAGCGCCACACCGGTTCCGATAAAGCAGGCCAGGCACAAAGTCAAAATCACCGTCTTTATTCCCTTCTTGTATCTGTAAACAATCGTCGGTAATAAGATAAAGGAACATGCCATAAGAATATTCGCCACTTCCCCCGCACCACTGCTTGAAGAGCCAATTAATCTCAGCGCCTCTTTTGCAACACAGACAATCACCCCTTCGACCGGACCTAACAAAAATCCTGTGAGCAAAATAAAGACATTCCCAAAATCCATCTTAAAATATGGCGTCGCCGGAAAAATAGGAAACTCCAGCCGGCTGACAACATAACTTAAAGCGATAAACAATGCCATTAATACCAGCCGGCGTATTCCGAACCGGCCTCCTGCTGTTTGCTGGTTACTTGTTTTTTTCATAATAATCACCTCAAAAATTTTTTTGTAAGTGAATATTCTTCAAGAAAGGGCCCCCCTGCGAATTCTGTGCAAAAACATGCGCGCTCCTGCCTCGAAAGCTTTTATTTTACAGGCAATTGAAGCATATTTTCCCAATCGGGAAAGGGAAAAGCCTTTCCCCTTCTCGTGCGCCGGGCACCCGTCAGCTTCTGCTGACATATTTCCTTTGGGTGCCCGTGTGCATAAAATAAAGCCCTATGTAATATAGGGCTCTCTCAAACTATGGAATATAACGCACGCCAAAACACATGACCCGCATGATTTCTTTTTCCATCCGGACTATACCGTCGGTATCGGAATTTCACCGATTCGGGGAAAACACTCCTGCTTTCCTTCGCAGACTATACTGCCGGTGAGGAATTACACCTCGCCCCAAAGAATATTTACTTCAAATACAGTATATTCCAAACAGCTTTGTATGTCAAGATTAATTTCCTGTTCATACAAAATTTATTTCTTTGCTTTTTGTACCTTTTTTCTCTTCAGCTTCTCCCACTTCCTAAGCCTCGGATAGCGTTCTATACAGGCACTGATTCCCGCTCCAATCAGCAGAATATACATACAGAAATAAAGCCACAGCATAAAAATGATGACCGTTGTCAGACTGCCATACATATATGACATATTGCTGAAGCCACCGATATAATAAGAAAATATATTTGAAAAGGCACTCCAAACAATTGACGCAAACAGCGCTCCCGGTATCTGCCATGCCAGATTGCCTTTCCGGTTCGGCAGTAATTTATAAATAAACATAAACATCAACAGTTCAATTGCAAATACAAGCACAAACCGTATATTCCCGATAAACTTCATCAGCTCTGATACCATTGGAAAGCTATTTCCCAAAAATTCCAGTCTCTGTTCACTAAAGACAATCAAAAGCATGGAAAAAACTATGGCAATTAAAAACAGCACCGTCTGCAGAGCTGCCCGAAAACGCAGGACAAAATAATTTCTTGTCTCCTCAATCCCAAAAATGCTGTTAATCCCATATGTGATTGACAAAACTGCCCTTGCCGCGGACCATATTGTCACAATTGCCGATATGGAAATGAGCGTCAGCGACTTTGTATACACTTCCTCCGTCACCTTCAGTACAAACGGCATCACGACCGACGGAAAAACCGTATTCAGAAATTCAAAAAAAGCGCTTTTGGTCATCGGCGTATACTGTATCAATGCCAGAAAAAGCATCATAAGCGGTATACCGGACAACATAAGAAAATAAGCTGCCTGAGCCGAATATGCCCCGATATGTGCCTTTTGTAACTTATCTATAAATCGTATTATAAACTGAAAAAAACGTTTGATTATTCTCATATGCTGACTCCATCACTGCGCAATCACATAAAAAATGCTTCCCTATCATTAATGCCATTCTTTCCCATCGTGTGACAACAATTATAACATATTTTTTTTCTTCTGACAATAGAAAATGGAATCGAGTAGGAGAAATTACTCTTGAATGAGAAATTCCGACCTCTCACACCACCGTGCGTACCGTTCGGTACACGGCGGTTCAATCAAC
>CANOFI010000028.1 GCA_947565255.1 uncultured Lachnospiraceae bacterium | reverse complement strand
ATCATCATTGAAATATTTATTGATAATGACACCCCAGCCAAGAGTTGCACGGCTGTGCCTGTAATGTATACCTGTATTGGCATCCACACTGTCTTCATTATTATGCTCCGCTGCAATGGAGTCGCCTGCAATCCAGATATGACCGGATGCTTTGTCCTCAGGCTGTGTCAATGGAGCCTGTGATGCAGGAGTTGTTGCAGCTTCAGAAGGCTTCGGAGCCTGCGACTGTGATTCGGAAGGCTGAACGCTTGCCGGCGCCTCGCTATTCTGTGCCGGTTTGTTCTCCTCTGCCGGGAATGTCGCTATCAGATTCAATGCCTTTTTCAAAATCAGCTGGGCATCCTTTAATTCGATTTTGCCGTTGCCGTCCACATCGGCTGCCTCTTTCTTCTCAACAGGCATCAGATTTAATGCCATCTTCAAAACCAGCTGGGCATCCTTTAATTCGACTTTGCCGTTGCCGTCCATATCGCCCAGTGTAACAGCAGCACCGGTCGGTTCACCAGACGGTACCGGTTTTATGGATGCCACCGGCGGCTTACTTCCTGCCGGTCCTTCAGATGCATCCGGCTGCTCTTCCTTCTTTGTTGTCTTAACGATATGCTCTGAATCAGCCGCTACATAACATGCGGGTACCACTCCGTAATACTTAGCCATATACGGATAATATCCTTCCATATAGATACGGCCGTCACGATAGCCTAACGCAACCTTTCTTGCCATCGTTCCATCGCCCGGCGTACGCAGCGTCCACCAGCAGTTACCCTGCAGCTCACCCGGAGAACCAACCCATGCGCCCATGGCATATGCATAATCAGTTGCATGCATCTGCCTGGTCTTGCTCGGCGTCATCGCATCCGGGGCAAATCCATATTCTGTATTGGTTGCTTCCTCAGCAGACAGAGAAAACACCTTGTCTGTAATCTGATATTCACTGGCTACCGAATCCGGCATACCCTTTACCGTCTGTTCCCAGAAATTGTTGTCGGCTGTGTAAACCGGCTTTGCAATCAACGCTGCCTGTTCTTCCTCCGTGAACGCCATAGTCAGAAATCCGTTGCCCTTATAATTTCCAAAATCCGGGTCCTTTGTTCCGTCATATTCATTCAACCACTGACGAACCTCAGAAGTATACCAGTTTACCTTATGTTCCCTTGACATGTAATTAACACAGTCAATCGCCTCGTCTGCCATCAAAAGCAATTCATTATCCTTGCTTTCCAGTACACGCCAGCGAAGCGGCTCATACTTAAAATAATGATATGTCTTTTTGTCTTCCCACTTAAAAAACTCCCCATCTGCCGCCGGCGTATTGCTTCCGTTCTCAAGATAGGAAAAGTTTGCACCACGGCTGTTCAGTCTGTGGTACTTCACGCCGTCAATCACTGCATCATCGCTCGAATCAAAAAGCTCATCCTCACTCAGTTTCTCAATCAGTGCCTTATCCGTCACTTCACTCTGCGGATACGACCCATAAAATACATAATCCCATTCTGCCGTATCTGTCTCCGCATCGTATACCGGATTCTTATACCCGTTCGACTCTTCCAGAACCGCGGCGTTCTTCTTCTCCGAAGCCTGCGCAAAATTCATGCCTGAAACTGCAAAGCATACTGCCATTGATCCGCTTAAAACTGCGGCCAGTGCCTTCTTTACCTTCATGCTATTCCTCCTTGTATTTATCATTTTACATAAAAAATTCATACCATATTTTTACAGCGCGTCAGCGCATGCATTAAGGGGTGCCCTGTGGGTATACCTTATTTTTACAGCGCGTCAGCGCATGCATTAAGGGGTGCCCTGTGGGTATACCTTATTATAACAGCGCATTCGCGATGCATTAAGAAATACCCTGTGGGTATGAATTTTTGTGACATTTCATGCTATTTTTATTTTACAACGAGACTTTATGCTTGTCAATGGATTTTTAAAAATCCAAAGTACTATATTCCAAGCCACTCAAGGAGTTTAAACCTGACTTTTACCTTCTTTTTCCCCTGCATAATTTCTTCATATTCTTCCTCAGTCAGCTGTTTTTTTAATTCCTTTTTTGACTCTTCCGGAACAACCCCGTAAAGAGAATCCACAAAACACAGCTTCGGATACATCACGCACCACCAGTTTTTTCCCTGTCCTGAACCAATCGTTACCCGAAGCGCCTCATACTCCCCGTCAGGAAACGTAAATTCTCCATACTGCTTCACCGGGAAATAACAGTTTGTCAGCCCGGCCTTCACTTCTTTTGAGCAGCCTTCCGCATCCAGCGTTTCCCGCGCCGTTGCCTCAATCTGCGGAATATTGGCCTGTATCAGCTCCCTCGCCGTATCGACACTGTCAGCCCCCGCCAGGACATCCTCTAATTCCTTTACCACATTTTCTTTGACCTTCAGCTTTAACATCTGGTCCTGTTCATCGTCGCTGTCCGCAATTACATGAAACCGTATGATTTTCTTCGCAATTCCCTGCTGCAGCTTCTGCTCCTTCTGTCCCTGTGCGGCCATACAGACATACAGCACCACTGCAGAAGCGAACAAAAAAATAAGACCTGACCCAGTTAAAAGTTTCTTTTTCATTGCACTTTCCTCCTAATAACTTATTAGTCTGAGTCTAGCCTTATTTTTTTCAATTTATACCCCCTCACTCAATTGACGCCTTTATTTTAAAGGTTACCTGGCACTGATTGATAAATTCCGCCCTTTTTTCATGATACTGCTGCCACATCTGCCGGTTATGACTCCCAAGGGAACGGAAAAGATGAAACAGGTCCAGGGCTTTATAGTCAATGAGAAACTGCCCGTAATTTTCTTCCAGCTGTTTTTCCATCTCCGTCTCAATTTCCCTTTTTTGTTTTCCGGCCTCCTTATTTTTCAGCTGCCCGCGGATTTCCAGGGTTACCACCGCATTTATGGATTTATCGTCAGAAAAGGCCACCTCTTTCCTCACATTGTTGATTTTTACCGCATATGTCCTGTCTACCTTCACCGTTTCTTTGATATTCACGCCGTTTCCAAGGAAAACAAGTTCCGCTTCCTGCGGCCGGAGCTTTTCTATCCACTGTACATCGCGCACAATCCCATAGCTGTCAATTAACGGCTGCTTTTCACCTGCTTTTAGTACGGGGACTAAAAATGTCTCCTCCTTCTCATGCCGATGCTTGATTAAGTCGCCGAGCGACGCACTCTGTCCCTCCACATAATAATCGCTGTCCACGTAAAGATTTTCGAGATACTCTCCCAATGCCGTGTTCATACTGGTGCAAAGGGAAAAAATACGTTCCGCGT
Organism: uncultured Lachnospiraceae bacterium; assembly: GCA_947565255.1. Taxonomy (GTDB): domain Bacteria; phylum Bacillota; class Clostridia; order Lachnospirales; family Lachnospiraceae; genus JAAVZI01. The sequence goes on along the minus strand of CANOFI010000028.1, from coordinate 10,761 downwards.
CCTCCGAAAAAAACAATTTTGTATTTCGTGCAAACAATTCGTTTTGTTCAATAAATTGCAGCAATTCAGACAGTTTATCCGCATCGGACGCCAGATTTTTTCCGATAACCAGCGCCTTTAAATGGTTATAATCCAGATATTTGTCGGACTGCTGCCCGTAAGCCGAAGTCAGTTCATAAAACGCATCCGCCTCAATCCGCACCACCTCCTGGGAGGCCTCGCCGCTTCCATCCTGCGTATTGGACGTATCATAATAAAACAGCACTTTGTCTTCCTGTATTTCCACGCCCAGAGCAAGTACAAATTCTCTGTCCTCCAATTCAACGCCTTTCGCACAGCCAGTAAAACTAAGAGCTAAAAACACGCACATCGCGCCCGCCACTGCTTTTTTCGGACGAAGTCCGGCACATATAAAAAACAGAAGCAGCAAAAGCAGCGGAACTCCAATATATTTCATATAGGTCATATATACATAATATGCATAATCCTTGTTCCCCATAAGAATGCTGCCCGCCACAATCAAAGCTGACAAAATCCAAAGACCTGTCCGCTCCCGTTTCATGGAAAACAGCCTTCCGACCATCTTTCCCCCATAAAAAATACTGCCGCTGACAAAGAAAAACAAAGCTACAATCCAGATGGTTACCATCAGCACATCCATACGCTCCACAAGCCCGCCGGGAAAATCAGGCGTTGTCATAAGATTCACCGCAAGCCAGTTCTGGTTCGCCGCACCGTCAATTCCGAAAATTCCGATGGCCACAACCAAAAGAAGAAGACAGAACAATCCGTTTAACCAGATACTTTTCTTTACACCCTTCCAGAAATCCTTTTGATCCTTTAAATAAGGCAGTGCAAAAAATCCAAGCGTCACACCCTGAAAGACAATGAATACCTCGTAGCTTCCCTTTCCAATCGTTTTGGCCGGTTCGGTCAGAATCGGCTGCATCGTATCCAGATTCATTTTCCGCGCGGCCAGAAACAGGAAAAAAAGAAACGGAAGCAGCAGGAAGGCATATAAAATTTCCGCCATTCTTCCCCTGCATTCCATCCCCTGAAGCGCGCCCGCCACACAGACAAAAGCAAATGTGCATATGACCACGCGCAGATCCATCTCCTGCAGCAAAATATCCCGGCTCAGCTCCGCCGCAAGGGTCAGAACCCAGATTCCCATTAAAATCATCTGGATTGTCATGACTAACAAAAAAATTTCGTAAACCACCTTTTTTTTCTCTTTCAGCGTCTGTTGCAGACTTCTGCCCGCACGCTTCGCAGCCGCCTTTAAAAGCAATCCATATAAAAAAACCAGCAGCACTCCGCCGGCCAGTGCCGTCACGCCGTCACGCTGCACAGTTTTGCATAAAATGCCCGGAAGCAGCGCCGTCGTTACCCCAAACAGCTCCAGTGTGAGAAGCCTTTTAAACTGCCGGGTTGAAATTCGTTCATTTTGTGCAAACATACTATTCCTCCTTCCTCTTCATGCGGATTCTCTGCCCACGGCGCGCAAACAGCGGCCGCCGGAACAGACGGAACAAAGGCTGCCGGATAAAAGAATCCTTTAAATCCTCTCTCGAATCCCCGTCCACCCATACAAACGGGGTCAGATAAGGAACACCAAAGCTTTTTAATCCGGCAAGATGCAAAATCAGAAGAAGGCCCATCAGCACAATTCCATAATATCCAAGAAATGCAGCTGCCAGTATAAAAATGAATTTCATAATCCGGTACGCGGCTCCGAACTCCTCATTCGGAATGGCAAACGAGGACAATGCCGTCAGAGCCACTACAATGACCACAATCGGACTGACCAGATTTGCCTCCACCGCAGCCTGTCCGACAATCAGTCCGCCTACAATGCCAATTGTTCCCCCAAGACTTCCGGGAATACGCACCCCGGCCTCCCGCAGCAGCTCAAATGACATCTCCATCAAAAGCACCTCCACCACCGCGGGAAAAGGAACCCCCTCCCGGGCCGCCGCAAAGGCAAGCACCAGCTCTGTCGGTAAAAGCTGTGTATGAAAGTTCGTGACGGCAAGATACATGGCCGGCAAAAGCATGGCAAGCAAAGATGCCACATACCGTATCAGACGCTCTAAGCTGACAACCTCCCACCGGTTATAATAATCATCCGTTGTCTGAAAAAAGCTGTTGTAATTGACAGGAAGAATAATGCTGACCGGCGTATTGTCCGTAAGCAGCACAATTCGCCCTTCCAGCACTGCCATCGCCGCTTTGTCCGGACGCTCGGTTGACTGGAACTGCGGAAACGGGGACTTCCAGGAGCTCTCCATAAGCTGCTCTAAGGTTCCACTGTCGAGCACCCCGTCGATATCAATCTCTTCCAGCCTTTTTTCCACCTCGGCAAGCACCTCCGGCCGCGCAATGCCGTCCAGATATACAAGTGCATTTAAGGTTTTGGAACGCCTTCCGGCCTTGATTTCTTTTACCTTTAGTTCAGGATTCCGGATGCGCTTGCGGATTAAGGCCGTATTTGCTTTCACGGATTCCGTAAAGGATTCCCTGGAGCCTCTGGTCACCTGTTCAGACTGCGACTGGATTACCCCCAGCCCCGGATAACCCTTGCCGGCTATTTTAAACGCCTTTTCACAGCCGTCAATAAATACAATTGCATCTCCGGTCAGCATCATGTCCGCCACTTCTTCGATTGTCTTAAATTCAGCCGTATCCGATATGCCAAGTCCGTTTTCATCAATATACCGATAAATATCTCCCTTTGAGAGTTCACACATACGCCGGATCATGCTGCCCAGAATCGACTCCGACAGCATCATATTCGATACCGTCACTTCAATAAATGCAATATAGCAGTCCACATTTGCTTCTTTTCCAAGAGCAAATTTTCTCTTCTTGATATCGGCACACCCTTCGAACATTTGTTCGAAATTACGGATGTTTTCATCAATATTTTTTACTACGGGTGTCTGATTATCCATACTGTTCGCCTGCTCTCTTATAAATTCTTATAAAATTTAGTAAATATAATTTCCCTGTCTGCAAATCTTTCGCACCATATTATAGACTTCCACAAAACAACGATAAGACACAATATGTAGTATAAACCACAAAATATTGTATACTGTGTCCGTAATGACCCACGGCAACCTCACTTCTCTATCAGAGACGTGCACATTCCCCCGGCTGAGCCTGCCGCTTTATATTTCTATTTTCAATAATAAATATGCAGGTTTATATAAAGCGACGAAAAGGAGCAGGTTCATCCTGCTCCTTCTCATTATATCCATACATATTTTTTTTATTCCTGCTTTTCCTCTTCCGCCATCAGAAGAAGTATTCCCTTTTCCTGATTCACAATATGCCGGCGCATCGCCTCTGCCGCACGCTCCTCATCTGCTGTGCGGACAGCCTCCAGAATTCTTTCATGCTCCTGCACAATCACTTTATGATTCTGAACATTTTTCAAATATTCCATCCGGTAACGGTACATCTGCTGGCGCAGATTGTTCAAAATCTGAAGCAGCTTATCGTTATTCGCCGCTTTGTAAATAATATCATGAAAATGGACATCTGCCTTTACCATCGCCTTCACATCTTTTTTCCCGGCCATGTCCCTGACCCTGAGGTGCGCATGCTCCAGCCTTGTAATCTCCTCCTTGGCCATATGTCTGCAGGCAAGCTGCACAGCCAGCGCTTCCAGCGCTTTTCGCACATCCAGAACATCCTGCAGCTGTTTTTTGGTAATCCTGGCAACCTCGGCGCCTTTCCTCGGAATCATGACTGCCAGTCCTTCCAGCTCAAGTTTCCGAATCGCTTCCCGAACGGGTGTTCTGCTTACCCCCAGCGTCTGTGCAAGAGGCATTTCCATCAGCCGTTCCCCCGGTTTGAGTCTGCCTGATAAGATGGCCTCTCTTAACGAATGAAACACGACTTCCCGAAGCGGCAGATATTCCTCCGCATCTATATTTAACTTCACGTCCATTTCTGTTCCCGCCTTGCCTTTCGTTTCTTTTTATTCACATCTTTGCCTGATTTTCTATTTTTTATTCCTCAGATTCAAAATATGCATGCTGTATCCTGCATAAAAATAAATCCTGTATGACTGCCTCCGCGCGAAGCTGTTCATATGCCTCCTGCATCTGCATTTCGGAACAAAATAATCCAAACACGGTGGGACCGCTGCCGCTCATCATCGCCTTTTGTGCCCCGCATGCCTCCATTTTTTTTATGATTTCCAGTACGACCGGATATTTTTTACATGTCACATTCTGCAGCACATTATCCATGCATCCGGCCAATCCTTTCAGATTTCCCGCCTCTATTTCACGAAGCATTCTGTCAATGTCCGGGTGCTCCTTTAGCGAATCTGCATGCAGATTATCATAAACCCACTTTGTAGAAACACAAACTGCCGGCTTAGCAGCCAGAATAAAGCATTCCGGCATCGGCGCTGTCCTGGTCAGTCTTTCACCAATTCCCTCTGCCAGATATGTTCCTCCCACAATGCAGTATGGAACATCCGCACCTAATTTCACGGCAAGCTTCATCAGCTCCTGCCGGGGCACATCCAATCCAAACATTTCGTTCATTCCGCGCAGAACGGCGGCGGCATCTGCACTTCCGCCCGCCATTCCAGCCGCTATGGGAATTCTCTTTTTTAAATAAATTTTCACCCCGCCGTTGAGGGAATACGCATCAAAAAGAAGCTCTGCCGCCCGATATGCCAGATTGCTGCTGTCAGCCGGAAGTGTTTCATGGTCTGTTTCCAGCACAATCCCCGGTGTACTGCTGCGCTCCAGCACCAGCGTATCATGAAGGGAAATGGTCTGCATAATCATTTTCACTTCGTGATAACCATTTTCTAATTTTTTTATGACATCAAGACCAATATTAATTTTTGCATATGCTTTTAATTGTATTTTATCCATTTTTTTATTTCCATACAAACCATCTTTAACAGACTATCCCATTTTTCGCAATGTCCTGCATTGTTTACTTTCTTCTTTTCTTACTTTCCTACCTTCGGCATATCTGCAAAGCTTTTCTCCAGTTCTGCATCCGTTGGAATATAATCCGCCATTTCCCCATCGTTAAACTTCTGGTAAGCAACCATATCAAAATATCCTGTTCCGGTCAGGCCAAATACAATTGTCTTCTCTTCACCTGTTTCTCTGCATTTTACCGCCTCATCCATGGCAACGCGAATCGCATGGCTGCTCTCCGGCGCCGGAAGAATGCCTTCAACCCTGGCAAACTTCTGCGCTGCCTCAAATACCGCAGTCTGCTCCACCGTCACAGCCTCAATCAGACCGTCATGGTACAGCTGCGAAATAATGGAACTCATGCCGTGATAGCGCAGTCCTCCCGCATGATTTGCCGACGGGATAAATCCGCTTCCCAGCGTATACATTTTTGCCAGAGGACACACCTTTCCGGTATCGCAAAAATCATAGGCAAATTTTCCGCGGGTCAGACTCGGACAGGAGGCAGGCTCCACCGCAATAATCTGATAGTCGGCTTCTCCCCTTAATTTTTCCCCGACAAACGGCGAAATCAGTCCGCCTAAATTCGAGCCTCCGCCTGCGCACCCAATAATCATGTCCGGACGGATACCATATTTGTCAAGCGCAGTCTGCGTCTCTAATCCAATCACTGTCTGGTGCAGCAATACCTGTGACAGAACGGAGCCCAGTACATAACGGTATCCCTCCTGACCTGTGGCCGCCTCCACAGCTTCTGATATGGCACAGCCAAGGCTTCCCGTCGTTCCCGGAAATTCTGCGTTGATTTTCCTTCCCACCTCAGTATCCATGGACGGCGAAGGAGTCACCTTTGCCCCATAAGTTCTCATCACTTCACGACGAAACGGCTTTTGCTCGTAAGACACCTTTACCATGTAAACCTGACAGTCCAAATCAAGGTACGCACATGCCATGGAAAGTGCAGTACCCCACTGCCCCGCACCCGTCTCCGTGGTCACGCCCTTTAATCCCTGCTTTTTTGCATAATATGCCTGTGCAATAGCAGAATTCAGCTTGTGGCTCCCGGACGTATTGTTGCCCTCAAACTTGTAATATATTTTGGCCGGCGTATCCAGTTCCTTTTCTAAACAATATGCGCGGACAAGCGGCGCCGGACGGTACATTTTATAAAAGTTACGGATTTCTTCCGGTATCTCAATCCAAGGGTTCGTTTCATCTAACTCCTGTTTTGCCAGCTCTGTGCAAAATACCGGCTCTAAGTCTTTCACGCTCATCGGCTCTAATGTGGCCGGATTCAAAAGCGGTGCCGGCTTGTTCGCCATATGGGCGCGCACGTTGTACCAGTGCCTTGGCAGTTCGCTTTCCTCCAGATAAATTTTATATGGTATTTCTCTCGTCATTGCAATTTCCTCCTATTGCTCTCGTCATTTCTTTTACATTTCATTATCCATTTTATAGTTTGTTTCGCACTTTGTCAATGTGTTTCCTGATTACCGTCTGAATCCATCTGCAAACACCATGCTGCACTGCGGCTGCAGACAGACTGCCGTATCCGTTCTTTTAGTGCCGTAATGGTTTTTCTGTACTTTTGTGCGGTTCCTCAGGATTATTTTTCAAACAATATATTCCCGCGAACAACGAGCCAAAGTCATGACTGCAGATTCAAGCTATGATGCCCCATAGCTTGCGGGGTATTTTTCTTGACATTTTTCCATTTATTGATTATACTTAAATTAATATATTACCAAAATGTGTCTGACATTTTAATCACACGTTAATCCGAAGAAATTCCGATAAATTTTATGCTGAACAAATTTTTATTTTGCACGGTAAAGATTAAGCTGTGGCGAGTGTTGCGGCGATGGATAAATTTTGACTTATTTAATTTGTAAAGATATGCCGCCGGATTCGTTTACTGGCTGTTTGTCAGCCGGACACCACTCCAGAGGCGGCGGAATGGGGTGTATTATGATGGATGGAATTACAAAGACAGGATACATATCGCCGGCTGAGGCTTCCTCCCTCTCTACTGCTGAACGGCGCACGCTTATCCGTTCAGGAAAGCTGGACTGCCAGACCTGCGCCACACGCAAATACCAGGACGGCTCCAATGAGATGGTTTCGTTCAAATCACCAACACATATTTCTCCACAGGCAGCGGGAGCTGCTGTACGCTCCCACGAACAGGAGCATGTTGCCAACGCCTATAGCAAAGCTGCCAAGGCCGGCAATGCACGGGTAATCAACGCGAGCGTTTCCATTCAGACATCGGTCTGTCCGGAATGCGGCAGAACTTATGTTTCCGGAGGAACAACGAATACGCAGATTAAATATAACGATGATGCTTATGCACAGAATACAAAGAAGCAGGACCAGGCGGATGTGCCTGGTCGGAATATCAGTATGGATGTTTAAGATGTTTAGAATTTTTTGAATTTTTGAATGGGCGTACAAAAGGAGCCGCTGCACAGGACAGGCAGCGCGGCTCCTTTTTCTTATCCCTATCCCTTCTTTCCACACAATTCCAGCAATTTATCATATTGTCCATACATTTTCTGCACCTCATTTTCCAGCAGATAATAATGCCTGATATACGGCACAAGCAAAATAAGCAGCGAAAATGCCAGCATACCAAATCCGAGGTTGTCCGTAACTACAAAAAATCCAATCGCCAGAAACTCAAGCGCTGCAAAGAGAACTGTCACAATCAGGTGAATCAGCCGCTCATGCTGAAAAAAAGCAATCTGCTGCAGATGCTCCTCCAAAACAGCATTCCATTCTCTTTCGCCTCCCTGCTTCAGCCAGTCATCTATTTGATTCCGATACCATAAAATTCTTTTTTTCATTTTATTCTGTCTCCAGTGTAATATCTGTATTTTCGTGCGGCATGATAAATACAGGCGCAGCAGCTGCTGCGCCATATGTAAAAAACAATACTGACACGGATACATCCGTTCCTACGTTGTTGCAATAAACGGCCTTAAGCAGCCTGCCACATTGCTGATTGGCATAGTCTGTACCCATATCTTTCCAGGCCCGGTAACCACTGTATTGAAAAATCCTTCCCCGCCTAAAAGCTTGTTTTTAATTCCCTTTACCTGAGAAATGCTCATCTGGCAGGTAGAATCCATTGCTGCAAGATATCCGGTATCTAATACCATCTGCTGTCCCGGTCCTAAGTCATATTCTACCACAGCACCGTCAATTTCTACAAATGCCATACCCTGGCCGGATAATCTCTGCATAATAAAACCTTCGCCGCCAAAGAATCCTGCTCCCGGCTTATGATGGAAAAACACAGACAGTTCTACACCAGCCTGCGCTGCCAGAAATCCCGACTTCTGCACTACAACATCTTTGCCGGGTGCAATCTCAAACGGAATGATGGAACCCGGAAAACTGGATGCAAATGCAATCATACCGTTCCCATTCGCCGTGTACTGGTTCAGGAACATGGACTCTCCGGAAAACATTCTTCCTACCATTTTTCCTACACCACCGCCCTGCGTCTTCATCTCCATATTCGGCGACATCCAGCTCATGGCTCCTTTTTCTGTAATCATCTGCTCGCCGCTTTCCAGATAACAGATTACAACTGGCAACGGTGTTCCTTTTACTTCATACTTCATATTCTATTCTCCTCTTTTTTATTTTTTTAACAGATAACTGTGAAACCACAATCCATAAAAGCGCTTTCTCCGTTATCTGTCTTATTTATCGGTATGCAACCGGAAGCCATACACGCATTTCATCATATTCCATATCATCCGGTGTGTCTAACTTATCCTCAATGGCGTATACATCATAGCTTCCATCGTCTTCCTCACTGCGGTTATCCCATGCAAAATAAGGAATCAGGCGTACCTTCGCCTTATCCAGCCCCTGATTGATAAGCGGCCGGTACAATCTGCCTTTGTCTGTTTTATCCTTTCTTACATAAAATTCCGTCTCTAAAGCAAGCACGGTCCGGTCCTTAATCGTACAATCCACCTCTTTAAACTGTGCCTGCAAATCTATCATATAATCATCCAGCGTGCCCGCATCAACATCCGGGGTTTCTATACAGTACACCAGAGGGCCGCGCTCAACAGCAGCCTGATTCACACATTCCTCCACAAGCGGATTTGCCTGCGTAAAACGCACCGGCATATCAAAATCAATCACAAGTTCTCCCGAAAGGTCAAACTCTGCTTCCACATAAGAGGAAGCGTCTTTTTTAGTCAGTTCTATAACCTTTCCGCAGCCGGAAATCGTTCCTTTCGTTACCCAGCCTGGCACACGCACCATAATTTTCGCTTTGCCGTTTCCGGAAGCTTCTTCTGCTGTAAGCATGATTTTGCCATCATACGGATAATCTGTCTTCTGCACCAGAGTAAATGTGCTGTCATCCAGTTCAATCTTCGCGCGGCTTGCACCGTACATTCCGAGAAAAACCGCATTTCCATTCACCGTATATGCATATTCCTTTGCCTGCGAGAGCGTGCGGGCAAGATTCGGCGGACAGCAGTAGCTCAAAATATATTTTGCCCTTCTAAGTCTCCAAATTAAACGGTAATCGAGCTTTCTGGTTCTTCTTAATACATTTTCATAAAAAAACCGTTCTCCGTCCAGACTCACCGCCGCGAGATTCACATTCAGCATGGCGCGCTCCAAAATGTCCATATATTCCGCCTTCGGCTCTATCAGAAACATTCTGTACGCCCAGAATACCAGCCCGAGAGACGCACACGTCTCATTATAGGCAGTAATATTCGGCAGCTGGTATTCGTAGCCAAATGCCTGATGAATCAGGTCGTGGGCAAAAAAATACCCATATGGGGAAGCGCCGTTATAAATTGCGCCGATTCCACCGGTTATGTAAATTTTGCTATCCACCATGTTCTTCCAGACACGGTGCAGCATTTCCAAATATTCTTTGTCTCCTTCCTCCGCATAGAGGTCTGCAACCCCTGCATACAGATATGTCGCACGCACCGCGTGGCCTACTATTTTTTTATGTGATTTCAGCGGAAGGCGGTCCTGGTTATCATCCAAGCCCTCTTTTACAGAATCACGAAGCTCTATGGCAAGACGCGCCAAATCCAGATACCGCTGTTCCCCTGTCGTGCGGTACATTTCAACCAGCCCCATATAGTGGGAAGGACAGACTGCCGTTTTGACCTCATCATTTTTCTTCGCTTCCTCGTACATGTACTTTAAGTAATCCGCGGCTTTTCTTGCCACATCCAGAAAAGAATCCCGTCCGGTCAGACGCTTGTAGAGACAGGCGGATGTGAACAGGTGCCCCATATTATACACTTCAAATTCATTGATGTCACCCATGCGCTTGCCCACTCCGGTGCGCTCTGCAATAATCTGCTTTGTGGAAATATAGCCGTCTTCCTGCTGTGCTTTTGCAATTAGCTGTACATAGTCCTCTAAATCATCCAGAAGCTTCTGGTCCTGATTTTCCACTGCCGCATACATGGCTGACTCCATCCATTTATAAAAATCACCATCCCCGAACACGGTGCCGTCATGGGGACGCATATCGTTCGGGTCTGCACAAATACGGAAATTTTCTAACACATGGCTGATTTTTTCTGATTCAAACATACGGCGAAGATGCGGTACGGTCACAGCATTGCACTTGTCCTGCACATCTTTCCAAAACCCTGCCGTCCACTGCACATTTTCCTGGGATAACGGGCGGAGGCTGGCATAGTTTGATTTGGTTGTATCTGTAAGCATAGTAAACCCCTTTCCTGTATTATCTACCACTGATATTTAATTCTGTAAATTTACTCATTGTTACCTCTTTCTG
>CANOFI010000027.1 GCA_947565255.1 uncultured Lachnospiraceae bacterium | reverse complement strand
TTACAACGGGATGTTATACAAGCCTGAAGAATACCTATCAGTTCAGTACAAAGAAGAATGAGCATATTAAGGACGATAAGGATTCGGCCGGCAACATCATTGACCCGTATTATGATCTGGATGCAGTAGAAAAACAGAAAAAATATAATGAAAATCTGAAGGATATGAAAAACTGGCATATGATTACCGCAGTATTTACCAATGCGGGAATTAAGATGTACCGTGACGGAGAACCGCTCAGCAACAACAAAGCGGCAGCAGATGACTTGATGGATATTGAGAAGAAGATCGGAAGACCGACCTATTTTGGACCACGTTTTTATGATGGTTCTTATCAGACCATTTACGATGGATATGCACCATGGTACCGTGCTTCCAACAACCAGGGTGCGACACCGCTTATGACATTTTTAACAGACCCGACGACCAGCGCATATGTTGGACTGATGTATAAGCAGGAGACAAATGATGTGTTTGCGAGAACATATGAGGCATACTATGATGATATCACCTACTATTCTAAGGCATTGACGGATGAAGAGGTAAAATATCTGAAGGACGGACAGGAAGAGTTGCCGTCAGTGGAACCGGGTGTGTCAGAAGAGCCGACGCCGACGCCTGAACAGACCAAGGCTCCGGATGCAAACAATGGAATCATTGTGGCAACACCTGTTATTAAGAATCCAGACGGTTCCATTACCGCAGAGGGACCTGGTGTCAAGCTTGATGCTCCAGCAGGTGTATTGCCGGAGAAGTTCAGCTTATTGCTCGGAACACTTGGAACGCAGACAGATGCGGCTTCCTATGATGCATTCAGAGCGAAGTTTGCGGCGATTGAGGATTATACTATCAATGATGGATTTATTATTTATTCGGTAACCTCGGAGGATGCAACGATTGCTCCAAACGGAACATTCAAGTTAACCTTTGCGATTCCGGAGGGATATGATACAAGCGCACTTGTTGTAATTGATGAGAATGGCAAGGAATATGCAGTGACAGTTTCCGCCGACGGAAAAACAGTCAGCATTGAAGGGGTAGATCATTTTGGAAAGTTTGCTCTTGCAGTGAAGAACCTGTCTACGGATGATGAGAGCGTAATTGCTTCCAAGGCGGCTTATTCAGGAAAAACTGGAGATACTGCGAATATTGTACTTCCGGTTGTAATTCTGGCAGCAGCAGGTGCAGCATTTGTGGCAGCATCTAAGAAAAGAAAGGCAGACGCAGAATAAAAGCTGCGGCTGAATCAATAAGTGAAATAAAATGCAGGGCAGTTCGAAAGGACTGTCCTGTTTTTAGGAAAACCGGGAAAATAGCATTGACTTTTTTTATGCCAGGATATAAGATAAAATAAGAACAAGAATATTGAAAAAGGAGAATGATTATGCCATTAGTTACGACCAAAGAGATGTTGTTGAATGCCCAGAAAGGCAGATATGCAGTAGGAGCATTTAATGTAGAAAATATGGAGATGGTGCAGGCGGTTCTCGCTGCGGCGGAGGAGCTGCAGGCTCCGGTTATCATGCAGACAACGCCGTCCACCGTAAAATATGCAGGGTTAGATTATTATTATGCCAATGTGAAGGCGGCAGCCTGCCGTGCCAGCGTTCCAGTTGCTGTTCATCTGGACCATGGAAGCAGCTTTGAACTGGCAATGCAGGCGCTCCGCGTGGGGTATACTTCGATTATGATTGACGGCTCGCACAGTGTATTTGAGGAAAATATTGAGGTGAGCAGACGGGTGGCGGATGCATGTTCTCCTTCCGGTGTGCCGGTGGAGGCAGAACTTGGGAAAGTCGGCGGAAAGGAAGATGATTTGGACGGCGGTGCCGGCGGTTATACAGACCCGATGGAGGCAAAGGAATTTGCGGAAAAGACAGGGGTCAGTTCCTTAGCTGTGGCAATTGGAACGGCACATGGCGTTTATAAAGGAGAGCCGAAGCTGGATTTGGACAGACTGACCGAGATTCGTAAGGTCGTGGAGATTCCGCTGGTGTTGCACGGGGCATCCGGGTTATCTGACGAGGCAGTAAAGGAGAGCATTAAGCGCGGCATCTGCAAAGTAAATTTTGCGACAGAGCTTCGGATTGCATACACAGACGGCGTGAAAAAGTGTTTAAAGGATGCACCCGATACGTTTGATCCAAAGAAATATGGCGCAGCAGGAAGAGAGAATGTGAAGCAGCTGGTTATGAACCGCATGAACGTATGCGGATGTGACGGAAAGGCTTGATAAGACCCAAATATTGTTACATAATGCGGAAAAAGGAGTTTAAAGGTTCGATGGGAAAATATTTGTTAGGAATTGATATTGGAACTTCTGCATGCAAGGTTGCAGTATTTGAGAGGACAGGAAAGGTGTTAGCGCTGTCTAACCAGCCGTATTCTCTTTATTATCCTAAACCCGGCTGGGTGGAGCAAAATCCTGAGGAATGGTGGAACGCCATCTGTGACGGAATTGCGGACGTGCTCAAGCATACGGGAATCAACCCGGAGGAGATTGCAGGAATTGGAATAGACGGACAGAGCTGGTCGGCGATTCCGGTAGACCGGGACGGTCATTGTTTACATAATACGCCAATCTGGATGGATACACGTGCAAGGGATATTTGCAGGCGTGTAGTGGATGAGATCGGGTTTGATACAATTTTTGAAGTATCGGGCAATGGGTTTGAGCCATCCTATACGACACCGAAGCTGCTCTGGTTTAAGGAACAGCTGCCCGATGTGTATGACAGGACCTATAAATTTTTACAGAGCAACAGTTATATTGCCATGAAGCTGACCGGTGCTGTGACAATGGACATATCCCAGGGGTATGGTGTGCATTTTTTTGATATGAAAACATGTACATATAACGAAGAGTTAGCTGAAAAAATGGGGTTGACCACAGAAAAACTGCCGGATTTGGTACCCTGTCACCAGGTAATTGGAGAGGTGACGAAGGAAGCGGCAGCGCGCACCGGGCTTGCAGCCGGAACGAAGGTGGTCGCGGGCGGCCTGGATGCAGCCTGTGGAACGCTTGGCGCCGGAGTATATGTGCCCGGTCAGACGCAGGAGCAGGGCGGACAGGCCGGAGGCATGAGTATTTGTGTCAGTGAGGCGCTGGCACATCCCAAATTGATTTTAAGTCCGCATGTTGTGCCGGGGTGCTGGCTGCTGCAGGGCGGCACCGTTGGCGGAGGCGGCGTGCTCCGCTGGTTTCGGCAGGAGCTTGGCGAGGGCAGTTCCTTTGACGATTTGACGGCTTTAGCCGAGAAGGTTCCGGCCGGGTCGGACGGAGTCGTTTTTTTGCCGTATATGGCTGGAGAGCGTTCTCCTATCTGGAATCCGGATGCCAAAGGCGTGTATTATGGTCTTGGGTTTGATAAGACAAAGGGGCATATGGTACGCGCAGCGTTAGAAGGTGTGGCATTTTCTCTGGAGCATAATCTGCGCACGGCTGCAGAGATTGGTGTGGAGGCAAAGGAGCTGATTACGATGGGCGGTTCCTCAAACAGTGTGCTCTGGACACAAATCAAAGCAGATGTGACAGGAAAAACAATCAGGGTACCGACTTCGGATACGGCGACAACACTTGGCGCAGCGATTCTGGCAGGAATCGGTGTCGGTCTGTATGACAGCTTTGAGGAGGCGGTACAGGAAACCATTGTGATTACGCGGGTGCAGGAACCCGATATGGGAAACCACCAGCTTTACCAGCGGTCCATGGAACTTTACCTGCAGCTGTATGAAGATTTAAAAGAGACATTTTCCAGTTACTGATCATTAATAGGGAATTGCGAAGGTTTTATTCGGAGTGACGAGTTTCGCAAATGATTATCGATAATGGATGAAGAAAGGAAGGAATAAGATGAAAGCAGGCGTTGTACATGCAAGGGAAGACATTCGTTATGAGGAGATTGAAACGCCTTCACCGAAGGCGGGACAGGTCTTGATTAAGGTAAAATACACGGGAATTTGTGGTTCGGATATTCCGCGTGTGAATGGAGATGCATGCCATTATTTTCCAAATGTGCTCGGTCATGAATTTTCGGGCACGGTCGCTGAGACCGGAGAAGGGGTGACCTCGTTAAAGCCGGGTGACCGGGTGGCAGGGATACCGCTGGTACCCTGTTTAAAATGCGAGGACTGCCAGAAAGGAAATTATTCTCTGTGCAAGCATTACAGCTTCATCGGTTCAAGGGAATTCGGAAGCTTTGCAGAGTATGTAGTGGTGCCTGAAAGAAACGCAGTGAAATTTGCAGATGAAGTCAGCTTTGAGCAGGGCGCATTTTTTGAGCCGTCGACGATTGCACTGCATGGTTTAAACCGGGTAAACTATAAAGGTGGGGAATGTGTTGCCATACTGGGTGGAGGAACGGTTGGACTGTTTACGATGCAGTGGGCAAAGATTTTCGGCGCCAAAAAAGTGGTGGTGTTTGATATCAGCCAGGAGCGCATGGATTTGGCCATGAAGATGGGTGCCGACGCGGTAATCAACACGCTGGAAGAGAATTTTATGGAAAAGGCAATGGAACTGACAGACGGCAGGGGATATGGGTTTGTCTATGAAACCGCCGGCAACACGATAACGATGCACATTGCATTTGAGATAGCGGCAAACAAGGCAGGGGTTTGTTTCATCGGTACGCCTACAAAAGAGCTGAGCTTTACCGTCAGTGAATGGGAAAATATTAACCGCAAAGAATTTATGCTGACAGGCTCCTGGATGTCTTACAGTGCGCCGTTCCCCGGAAAAGAGTGGGATTTGACAGCACATTATTTTCAGACCGGACAATTGAAATTTAATGAATCGCTGATCTATAAAAAGATTCCATTAAGTGAAATTGCAAGCGCATTTGAGATGTATAAAGTGCCGGGCCAGGTCAAGGGAAAATTGTTGATTGACAGTGAAAAATAAAGTAGGACATTTGTTCAAAAGTCTTGTCTGCCTGCAGAAGCGTATAGGCATGCAGGGCGAATTTCTTTCCTGCTTTCCGTGTTTTCTCACAGCCAATCAGCAGATTGATTGGCTGTAGATTAAAAAGTTACAAATAATGGTACAAACTGAAAAATCTGCATGACAGAAAGCGGATAGTATGCTATACTAACATCAAAATAAAAAAAGAAAAGAGGTTATGTTATGTCTGAACAGAAAATCCCAACAGATGCGGTAAATCCGGCGCTGGTTCCGCAGAGAACCCTGTATACCGGGGCAAAAATGCCCGGACTTGGTATTGGTACATTTGGTTCTGACCGTTTTTCAGCCGAGGATATTGCAAACGCGGTGGAAGATGCGGTCAAATCCGGATACCGTCTTGTAGACTGCGCGGCCTGCTATGGCAACGAGGATGTAATCGGCGTGGCTCTGGAAAATGCCATGAAAGCCGGAGTGAAAAGAGAAGAATTGTTTGTAACATCGAAGGTTTGGAATGATATGCACGGACAGGGTGACGTTTTGTTGTCCTGTGCAAAGACACTGAAAGATTTAAGACTGGATTATCTGGATTTGTTTTTCGTGCACTGGCCGTTCCCGAACTATCATCCGCCGGGATGTGACGGAGATACCCGCAATCCGCTGTCACGTCCGTACATACATGAAGAATTTATGGCATGCTGGAGGCAGATGGAGCGACTGGTGGATATGGGACTGGTAAAGCATATCGGTGTTTCCAATGTGACCATTCCAAAGCTCAAATTAATATTAAAAGACTGCAGAATCAAGCCGGCAGTGAATGAGATGGAATTACATCCATGCTTCCAGCAGCCGGAATTATACGATTTCTGTAAGGAAAACGGCATCCAGATTATCGGCTTTTGCCCGATTGGTTCCCCGACCAGACCGGACAGGGATAAGACGGCGGACGATGTTGCCGACATTGAGTTGCCGGAGGTGAAAAAAATTGCAGAGGCACATGGTGTGCATCCGGCAGTTATCTGCTTAAAGTGGGCAGTGCAGAGGGGACATTCTCCGATACCGTTTTCCATCCATAGAAATGAATATATGAGCAATTTAAGATGCAGTTTTGAGGATCCGCTGACAGAGGAGGAGGTTGCACTCCTTAAGACCGTTGATAAAAACTGCCGTCTCATCAAGGGACAGGTTTTCCTGTGGGAAGGCGCCGGCGACTGGCAGGATTTATGGGATTTGAACGGTGAGATTCCGGGCTGGAACGGATATACGAACAAATAATTTCTGGCGGAGCTGTAGCACCATGGTAGCGTGCGGCAGCTCCGTTCGCATGTAAGGAGAAAAAGGATGATTACAACAGTAACATTAAATGTGGCAGTGGATAAGGCTTATGTCATAGGCGAGTTCAAAAAGGGCGAAGTGATGCGCGTGCAGAAATGCACCAATACCGCAGGCGGAAAAGGCTTAAATGTTGCGAAAATAGCAAAGCTTTGCGGGGAGGAGGTACTGGCAACCGGATTTGTGGGAGGACATGCGGGCGCTTATGTAGAGCAGATGCTGGATGAGCAGCAGGTAAAAAATGAATTTATCCATACGGCAGGAGAAACGCGCAGCTGCATCAATATACTGGCGCAGGACGGCTCCTCGACGGAGTTTTTGGAACCGGGTGCGCCGGTCACAAAAGAAAATATAGAAGAATTTCTGAAGAAATTTGAATCGATGATTGACCGCAGCGAGGTCATTACGATATCGGGGAGTGTTCCGGCGGGAGTGGATGTGGACATGTACGCCCGAATGATAAAAAAAATAAAGGACAGGCATAAGAAAGTGATTCTCGATACTAGCGGGGCGTTGCTCGAGGCCGGAATTAAGGCCGCACCGACGATGATAAAGCCCAATGCGGATGAAATTTCCGCACTTCTTGGGGTTCCGGTTGTGAGCCGCACGGAATTGATAGAAAGTGGAAAAAAACTGCAGGCACGCGGAATAGAATATGTTGTGATTTCCCTTGGCGGGGATGGCGCCCTCGTCATTGATGGAAAGCATGTGTACCATGGAAAACCGCCGAAAATTGATGTCGTAAATACCGTGGGATGCGGGGACTCCATGGTGGGCGCATTTGCGGCAGGAATGGCGCGGGGCTGGGATGCAGAAGAAACCCTGAAGTTTGCAGTTTCCGTTTCAGCGGCCAATGCACTGACGATGGCCACGGGAAATTTTGAGGAAAAAGACAGAAAGAAAATCTATGAACAGACGAAAGTAGAGATTGTGGAATAAAAGGGCAGGAATGTGAATAGGAATGAAAAGGCCGGATGCTGCAGATGCAGAGCGATTCAAATGTTGACATTTTTGTCTGGCAATGCTACAATAGAAAAAACAGGGGAGCTTGTGCTGGCAGGCTGAGAGGAAGTCATCAACTTCGACCCTTTTACCTGATACGGGTAATGCCGTCGTAGGAAGTCAGAATTGATTTTTTCGGAGATACCCCGTGGGGGTATCTTTTTTTGCTCTAGACTCGAAGGGGCATAAAAGGAAGGAGGCAGACATATATGGTTAAGGTAAACGGAAAAGAAATGGATATCTCCGGCGTCACAGTATCAGAGTATCTGGCAGGCACGGAGTATGAGCCCGCACGGATTGCTGTTGAAAAAAACGGCGATATTGTTGTGAAATCGTCATATGACGAGACCGTATTACAGGATGGGGATGTGGTTGAAATTGTAAGCTTTGTTGGAGGTGGCTGATATGAATGCATATCCGTCAAAAGAAGAGATGATGCAGGCGTTAAAAGAACGCCATGGAACAGAACTGCAAACATGTTTTTCCGCCGGCGTGGTGGCGATTTGCGGACTTGGCGGGCTCGGCTCCAATATAGCCTTGTCACTGGCCCGTGCCGGTGTGGGAAAGCTGATTTTGATTGATTTTGATAAGGTGGATGTATCAAACCTGCACAGGCAGCAGTATAAGGCATGTCAGGTCGGAATGTATAAAACGGAGGCCTTGCGGGAGAATTTAGGGGAAATTGCCCCATATGTCCAGATTGCGGTATATACGGAGCGTATTACAAAGGAAAATGCAAAACAGCTGCTTTCTGAGGCGGATATTATCTGTGAGGCCTTTGATGCGGCTGAAGAAAAAGGGATGCTTGTCAACTACGTGCTGGAAAAAATGCCGGAAAAATACATCATTGCTGCTTCCGGTATGGCAGGGCTTGGACCGGCGGACCAGATTCGGACCAGAAAAATTACAGACCATTTTTATTTGTGCGGAGACGGAGTCAGTGATGTAAAAGACGGCATCGGTCTGGTGGCTTCCAGAGTGATGCTCTGCGCAGCGCACCAGGCGCATATGGCTTTGCGTATTCTTGCGTGTGAAGAGTTTCAATAAAAAAACGGAAAAAGCAGGGAAAAACAAAATACAGAACATATGTTCCTGTCAGGCGTTTTTTCATATGATACGAAAAAGAAAGAAGGGATTTTTTATGATAGAACATGATAAATTAGTGATTGGGGGAAAAGAATTCACGTCAAGATTTATACTTGGGTCGGGGAAATATTCCCTGAATCTGATTGAATCTGCGGTCAGGGATGCCGGCGCACAGATGATTACGCTGGCGGTCCGGCGTGCCAATACAAAGGAACAGGAAAATATACTGGATTACATCCCGAAAGGCGTGACGCTTCTGCCAAACACATCCGGCGCTAGAAATGCGGAGGAGGCGGTTCGCATTGCCCGTCTTGCACGTGAGCTTGGCTGCGGAAATTTTGTGAAAATCGAGATTATGCGGGACAGCAAATATCTTTTGCCGGATAATGCAGAGACCATCCGTGCAACGGAAATTCTTGCAACGGAAGGATTTTGTGTCATGCCCTATATGTATCCGGATTTGAATGTGGCGCGCGACCTTGTAAATGCCGGAGCGGCCACGATTATGCCGCTGGCATCTCCAATCGGCTCCAACAAGGGGCTTGCGACGCGGGAAATTATCCAGATTCTGGTTGACGAAATTGACCTTCCGATTATTGTGGATGCCGGTATCGGCCGTCCGTCCCAGGCCTGTGAGGCGATGGAGATGGGTGTGGCGGCAGTTATGGCGAACACCGCGCTGGCAACTGCCGGAGAGCTTCCGCTGATGGCGTCGGCATTCCGGCAGGCAATTGAGGCAGGAAGAAAAGCGTACCTTTCCGGGTTGGGACGGGTTTTGTTAAGAGGCGCCTCCGCGTCTGACCCTCTGACCGGATTTTTGCGTGATTAAGGAGGACAGTATGGAAAATCAATTTTTAATCGATTCGGAATATTTGTCTGCGGAGGCGGTGAAAAAAAAGCATCGTCTGGAGACGGATCCGTCCTTTCGAAAGAATCATATGGAATATCTGCCGGGAATGGAGCAGATTTCATCGGATGTCTGCCGGCAGGTCATGTCACACGTCGATGCGTTCGATTACGGCCGCTATACGGCAAAGGATGTCCGTGCGGCGCTGGAGCATGAAACCTGTTCTGTGGAAGATTTCAAGGCGCTCCTTTCTCCGGCCGCAGAGCCGTTTCTGGAGCAGATGGCAAAAAAGGCGCGTCTGGAAACCAGGAAGCATTTCGGAAATACGGTATACCTTTTTACGCCCCTGTATATTGCCAACTACTGCGAAAATTATTGTGTTTACTGCGGATTCAACTGCTATAACCACATTAACCGCATGAAGCTGACGATGGAGCAGATTGCACATGAAATGAAAATTATTGCAGACAGCGGCATGGAAGAAATCTTAATTTTGACGGGAGAAAGCCGTGCGAAGAGCGATGTTGCCTATATCGGGGAGGCCTGCAGACTGGCGCGGAATTATTTTCGGATGGTCGGTCTTGAAATTTATCCGGTCAATACGGAGGAATACCGCTATCTTCATGAATGCGGAGCCGATTATGTGACCGTGTTTCAGGAAACTTACGATGCAGAGAAATACGAAACTCTTCATTTGCTGGGGCATAAGCGCGTATGGCCTTACCGGTTTGACGCACAGGAGCGCGCTCTGATGGGCGGCATGCGAGGAGTCGCATTCTCTGCGCTGCTTGGCCTGGCAGATTTCAGAAAGGATGCGCTTGCAAGTGCGCTTCATGTCTATTACCTCCAGCGCAAGTACCCTTCGGCAGAAATGTCTCTGTCCTGCCCGAGGCTGCGGCCGATTATCAATAACGACAAAATAAATCCGCTGGATGTCGGTGAAAAGCAGCTTTGCCAGGTGCTCTGCGCGTACCGGATTTTTCTGCCGTTTGTCGGAATTACGGTATCTTCCCGGGAAAGCGCAGAGTTCAGGAACGGAATCGTCAAAATTGCTGCGACAAAGGTTTCAGCAGGGGTTTCTACGGGGATTGGGGACCATGAAAGCAAATATACCGGAAAGGAGTCGGACGGCGCAGAGGGTGACGAGCAGTTTGAGATTAACGATGACCGCTGTTTTGGGAAAATGTATCAGGATATCAAAGAACAGGGTCTGCAACCTGTCCTGAATGACTATTTATATGTTTAAAATTATTTGTGTAACCAATCGTGTCCTCTGCGAAACGTTTCTGCGTCAGATAGAAGCAGTTGCAGGGGCGCATGTGGACGGAATCATCCTGCGGGAAAAGGATTTGTCCGGGGTGGAGTACGAAGCTCTTGCAGCAAAAGTCGTGAAACTTTGCGAAACATATGGAGTGGACTGTATATTACATAATTTTGCGGACGCGGCGCTTTCGTTAAAGGTCAAAAAAATTCACATGCCGCTGCCGCTGCTTCGCAGCATGAGCAGCGGACAAAAAGAGAAATTTGAAGAAATAGGTGCATCGTGTCATTCGGTTGAGGAAGCAGTGGAGGCGCAGCAGCTGGGGTGTACCTATATTACGGCGGGCCATATTTTTGTAACGGACTGTAAAAAAGGAATTTTGCCGCGCGGAACAGAGTTTCTGCGTCAGGTCTGTCACAGTACAACCCTTCCGGTGTATGCGATTGGCGGCATTGATGAGACAAATGTTGCAGCAGTGCGAAAGGCCGGGGCGGCCGGTGTCTGCATTATGAGCGGGTTTATGAAGTGTGAGAATGTAAGTGAATATGTACAGAAAATAAAGAGAGCGGGTGATGGATATGAAATTTCATCGTAGTCAATTGCTGCTGTATGCCGTGACCGACCGGGCATGGGAGGGCAGACAGACCTTGACGGAGCAGATAGAGGATGCGCTCAGGGGTGGCATTACACTGCTTCAGCTGCGGGAAAAAAATATGGAGGAAGAAGCATTTTTAAAGGAGGCTGTCCAAATCAGGGAATTGTGCCATAGATATCAGGTGCCGCTGATGATCAACGACAATGTGGATGTGGCGCTGAACTGCGGGGCGGACGGCGTTCATGTGGGGATAGAGGATATGTCTGTCAGCGAAATACGCAGGCGTGCAGGCAGTGATTTTATCATCGGGGCAACCGCAAAAACGGTTGCACAGGCAAAGAAGGCGCAGGCAGACGGAGCCGATTATCTTGGAGTCGGAGCGGTATTTCCGTCACCGACAAAGGGCAGCGCCATTCGCATTACAAAGGAGCAATTAAGTGAAATTTGCAGCAGTGTATCTATACCATCAGTTGCAATCGGCGGAATTTCCGGGTCCAATCTTTCAACGTTGAAAGGAAGCGGAATCAGCGGGATTGCCGTAGTGTCTGCTGTTTTTGCGGCGGATGATATTGAGAGGCGGTGCAGGGAATTAAAGATGGCGGCAAGAGAGGTGACAGACGGATGAAAACAGCATTGACAATTGCGGGGAGTGACTGCAGTGGGGGAGCCGGCATTCAGGCAGATATTAAAACAATGACGGCCTGCGGGGTCTATGCCATGAGCGCCATTGCGGCGCTGACTGCCCAGAATACCACCGGTGTTTATGGGGTAATGGAGGTTTCGCCGGAATTTTTGAAAAAGCAGCTTGACTGCATCTTTACGGATATTTATCCGGATGCCGTAAAAATCGGCATGCTCTCTTCCGGAGAAATTATGAAGGCAGCGGCGGAAAAGCTAAAAGAATATGAGGCGCGGCACATTGTATTAGACCCGGTTATGGTGTCAACCAGCGGTTCGCGTCTGATGAAGGAGGATGCCGTCGAAGTGATGAAACATACGTTATTTCCACTGGCAGAGGTGATTACGCCGAACATTCCGGAGACAGAGGTGTTAACCGGAATAACCATTCAAAGTGAAAAGGATATGGAAACGGCGGCTGAAAGGTTATGGAAAAGCTGCCGGTGCGCGGTGCTCTGCAAAGGCGGGCACAATGAAGGCAAAGCCAGTGATTTGCTGTGTATAGAAGGAGAGAAAATCTGGATAGAAGGAAAAAGAATCAAAAATCCGAATACACATGGAACCGGCTGTACGCTGTCCAGCGCGATTGCCGGCAATCTGGCGCTTGGATACGGGCTTTTGCAGGCGGTGAGAAATGCCAAGGAATATGTGTCCGGCGCCCTGCAGGCAGGTCTGGATCTGGGGAAGGGCTCCGGTCCGTTAAACCACGCATACGTACTGGACACTTCGAAATAAAAATTTTTTGAATCCGCCTGGCGCATGGGTCCCTTTAGGGAACAAAAAAAGGATGTCAAAAAATAGAAAATAAATACAAATAGAAAATAGATACTAATGGAAAATAAATCCAAATGGAAAATAAATGTAAATAGAAAATAAATGGAGGATGATTGGATGAATAAGTATACAACACAGATGGATGCGGCCAGAAAAGGGATTGTAACGCCGCAGATGGAGGCGGTTGCAGAAAAAGAACATATGGATGTCAGAAAGCTGATGGCGCTGGTGGCGGAGGGGAAGGTGGCCATTTGTGCAAATAAACACCATACATGCTTAAAAGCGGAAGGGGTGGGCAGCATGCTGCGCACAAAAATAAACGTGAATCTCGGAGTGTCCAGAGACTGCAGGGATTATGATGTCGAAATGCAGAAGGTAATGAGTGCCGTGGAGCTCGGGGCGGAGGCAATTATGGACTTGTCCAGCCATGGAGATACCCGGCCTTTCCGACAGAAACTGACAAAAGAATGTCCCGCCATGATAGGGACAGTGCCGGTTTATGACAGCGTAATTCATTACCAGCGTGACCTTGCAGATCTGACGGCGCAGGATTTTATTGAGGTTGTACGCCTGCACGCAGAGGACGGTGTGGATTTTGTAACCCTGCACTGCGGGATTACCCGGAAAACCATTGAGCAGATCCGGCAGCATAAGAGAAAGATGAACATTGTAAGCCGCGGCGGAAGTCTGGTTTTCGCGTGGATGAGCATGACGGGACAGGAAAATCCATTTTATGAATACTATGACGAAATCCTGGAAATCTGTGAGGAGCACGATGTGACCATTTCGCTTGGAGATGCCTGCCGGCCGGGATGTCTTGCTGATGCAACGGATGTCTGCCAGATAGAAGAGCTTGTCAGGCTGGGTGAGCTGACAAAGCGGGCGTGGATTCATAATGTGCAGGTGATGGTGGAAGGGCCGGGTCATGTGCCGCTGAATCAGGTTGCCGCCAATATGCAGATTCAGCAGAGTATTTGCATGGGTGCGCCTTTTTATGTATTAGGACCGCTGGTTACAGATATTGCACCAGGATATGACCACATTACGTCTGCCATCGGCGGAGCGGTGGCTGCAATGAACGGAGCAGCATTTTTATGCTATGTTACGCCGGCTGAGCATCTGGCGCTGCCAAACGTGGAGGATGTAAAGCAGGGGATTATTGCATCAAAGATTGCCGCGCATGCGGCAGATATTGCCAAAGGAATACCGGGAGCAAGAGAACTGGATGATAAGATGGCAGATGCGAGAAGAAGGCTGGACTGGGATGCCCAGTTCGACTGCGCACTCGATCCGGAAACAGCGCGGGCAGTCCGGGACAGCCGCAGGCCGGAGGACGACCACAGCGATACCTGCAGTATGTGCGGGAAATTTTGTGCGGTCCGCAGCATGAATAAAGCGCTTGCCGGTGAATATATTGATATTTTGTAGTTTGACAAAATTTGACAGCATATGGCCTGGAGCGTGTCTGGACATGTATTTTTGCAAACTGCTGTAAATGGAAGTCCCCGTTTTACGGCGGGTAATTTTCAGATACATAATCCGGCGGTGCCAAACGGCATCTGTCTTAGAGCGTGTCTGAG
>CANOFI010000026.1 GCA_947565255.1 uncultured Lachnospiraceae bacterium | reverse complement strand
ATCTGAGTAAAGGAATGGGTGATTATGATGAGGCTTAAAAAAATAAGGAAGAAGAAAAGCATTTTTTTGGCAATATTGCTTACTGCGGCATCACTGATGCCCCGGTATGCGTATGCAGAGGAGCAAAATCCCCGCGATAACAAAATCAAATACCATGAATTGTCGTATGAAGATGAGCTTGCGGAGGCAAAAGAAAAATTAGATCTTGGCGATATCAGCAATGTGACAAAAAACCTTGTCCTTGCGCATTCGTACGGAGTGCATATTAAGATTGAATGGGAGAGCAGTGACGAAACCCTGATTGACACAGAAGGGAAGGTTGTCAATCCGACAGAGGAAGAAAAAACGGTAACGCTTACGGCAAAGCTGACAAGCTCCATGACAGATAAAACGGAGTCCGCCGTATTCGAAGTTACGCTTCCCAAAATATCTCCGGAAGAGCTTTTGGAAAATGATTCCAGAATTGTGCAGGAATATGTGGATTATATAGTAAATACCGGGTATCAGTTGCCGGATGCAGACGAGCTGGACATTCGTTCTGCGCTCAGCTGGGAATTGACAGCCGGGAATGCGGAAATAAAAAATGGAAGGCTGTTTAAGACAAAAGATGCGAAGGAGCGTCAGCCGGTCACATTAAAGGCAGTTCTTACCTATGAGGATAAAACAAAAGAAACCGAATTAAGCCAGATTGTACTTTTAGATGAATATACAGCATACATATTATCGTATTTTGCAGGTGTGAACGAAAGTAAGGAAATGTATATCGGGTACAGCTTTGACGGAACGCACTGGATGCGCCTGAATGAAGGAAACGCCGTGTTGAAGCCGAGAAAGGGAAATAAGCAGATTCGCGACCCATATATTATGCGCAAAAAAGACGGAAGCTTCGCTGTTTTTGCCACAAATGGATGGAATAGCGATGCGGTTACGGTATGGGACAGCGGGGATTTGGCTGTGTTTGAAAATGAACGCCTGCTGAAAGTAACACAAAAGGAATACAAAGGGCTCAGCGGGCGCTATGCATGGGCGCCGGAATGTAATTATGACCCGGTTACAGAGTTGTATTATATCTACTGGTCGGATCCGGACACAGGGAAGACATGGTACAACACAAGCCCGGATTTGCTGGATGCGTCCATGCCGAATGTGTTTTACGAGGCGAATACAAACATGATCGATGCCAGTATCAAAAAATATAAGGGCGATTATTACATGGTTTACAATGACGCGTATGGAAATAACGAGGGACTGGACGGCGGGAAAATGATATACGGCGCAAAGGCGGATTCATTGGAGGCAGGTGCCTTTCATCCTTATTGGGGAACATTATCTGAGCCAATTGCAGAAGGACCGTTTTTATTATATGATTTCAAAAAGGACAGATGGACGGTTTATTATGACTATTACAGCAAGCATAAATTCGGCGTAAATACAATCAAAAATATCAATGATGATAATTGGGAATACAAGGGAATAAGTGAAACAATGCCGAGCGAGGAGCTTCGGCACGGCGGGGCCATTCCCGTTACGCAGAAGGAGCTGGACCGTATAATCGAAGCGTGGGGAAAAGAAGAGCCGGACATTTTGTCACTGGAAAAAATTCCGCAAATTACAATAAAGGTGGGAGATAAGGAGTATCTGAAAAAATTGCCAAAGACCGTTCCGGCGCTGCTTGGCGACGGAAGCCGTGCAGAGCTGGCCGTGCAGTGGGATACAGAGCATTTTTCAAACAATGAGGAGTGTGTGCAGAAGCTGACAGGCGTTTTAAAAGATACTACATATGCAAACGCTTCCGGACTGAAGGCGGAGGCAGAAGTAAAGGTTGTAAAAAGTGGAAATCTGCTTTTTCTGATTCTATTAGGGACAGCGGCAGTTATATTAATTGCCGGGGCGGTTGTGCTTGTCCGTTTTCAGCGGAAGAAATAGATATATAGGTTCATCTGTTTACCAGTTAGATACTCAGGTATGCAAAATGCAGAAGCCTTCCATCGGAGAATTATTTTTGGGACATTCGCAGGCAGAGTGTCCCATTCTTTTATAAAACCAAATTTGCCAAAATTACATCCAAATATGCCCCAAATAACAATTTTGATTTTTTTTTTGCTAAACTTATACTAAAATATAGTTTTTGTTTTGGATATTTTAATTTTGGGAGGTCTGAATGTGAAAGAGAAGATAAGAAAATTATTGAAGGGCAGGAGTTTTTTTGCTGTTTTGGTTTTATTTACAGCAGTTGCAGGATATGGTCTGTATAAGTATGGAATCGGGGCAGAAGCGTCGAACGGACATATACATGATATGTCAGCTGACTGCGGACAAGACAGTGCGGTTACGTTTACGGAATGGACAGAAACGGACAGTCTTCCAGATACAGAGGGCAGTTATTATCTAAGCGCGGACGTTATGTTGCCGGAGGTATGGACAGTACCTTCAGGAAAAACAATAAATCTCTGTTTAAACGGGCATCAGATAAAGCTTGCAGCGCCTGGCAGTGATAAGAATTGGATGGAAAAGAATAGCATTGTGAAACTGACAGAAAAAGCCAGCCTGAATCTGTGTGACTGTTCAGCAGACAAAAGCGGGAAGATAAATGGAGAAAAAAAGGAGGGCATTCCCCGTCATGCCGGTATTTATGTGAATGATGCAGAATTTAATATGTACGGCGGTCAGATAACGGGAAATAACGGCTGCCGCATGACAGGCCCTGGCAATAGTGCCCTTGTCTGCGGCGGAGGGCTTTATGTGGAATCGGGAAAAGTGCATCTTTACGGCGGTTCCATTACGGAAAATACGGCAGAACATTGTGGCGGGGGCATATATGCTGTTTTAGGCAGTGAGATAGTTATGCATTTTGAAAATGCTGTAATATCAAATAACCAGTCGGTGAAAACGAATGACGGAAGTTCTTATGGAGACGGGGGAGGAATCTATCTGGAGGAGAGTTCCCTGTGCCTGGAACAGGGGACAATTTTCGGAAATTCAGCGGGAAACTACGGCGGAGGCGTCCATGCCGAAAACAATAGTGAAATTCAGATAAAGGGGGGAACAATTTCTACAAACAAGGCGCCGGACTGCGGTGGAATTTATGCAAAAGAAGGAAAAGCCCTGTTATTGAGCGGCGGAAATATTCAGGAGAATGATGGCGGCGGGCTCTTTCTTTATAATAATGATATTACTATGTCAGGGGGAAAGATTTCGGGAAATACCTGCGAAGGGAATGGGTCGGCAGGAGCTGGTATTAAGGTTATGAGTGGCACTTTTCGTATGACCGATGGTGAAATATGCGAAAATTCTTCAACAAACAACGCAGGAGGCGTATATATTAATGGGGGTTCCTTTATCATGTCTAAGGGGACTATTTCTAAGAATACAGCAGTCAGGGGCGGCGGAGTATATATCGAGGGAAGGGGCGGCAGTGCAAGCCTGTCAGGCAGCGCGAAAATTCAGGACAATAATGCCCAGATTTTTGGCGGTGGTGTGTGTATTTATGATAGCGGTTCCTTTATCGTGACGGGAGGGGAAATTTCCGGAAATACATGTGGTGACAGAGGAGCCGGAATCTGTGTGAATGGAACATGTACTTTATCTGGCTCACCGGTAATAAAAAACAATACGAAAACGAATACAAATAAAAATAGTGATGTTTATTTAGAAGCCTCCCGGAAAATAGAGATAGGCGGAAGTCTGGGTGAAACAGTTTCAACGAAGCCGATAGGGATTACAATGAATAAACCCGGTATTTTTACAAATGGCTGGACAACCAGTATGAGCGGCCAGAAGGTAGAAAAATATTTTGTTTCCGATGATACGAAGTATACGATTGGTTTAAAAGATGGAGAGGGCTTTATCGGATACAGTCTGGCTTATGTGAAACCGGAGGGTGTTTCCGGTACAGTGCAGGATACCGTACTATATTCCCCGAATGTGCGTGTGGATTTGAATCCTGCAGAAAATATTCTCGTAAAAAAAGGGTACAAGCATGTGGGCTGGAGATGGCAGGAAGGCAAAACGGAACCGGTTTCTTATGTAATGATGAGTATGTCCAAGAGCCTGTATCCTATATTTGTTCGTAATTTTACAGCGGAGAATGGAAGGCTTGAGCTAAAGGCTGGAGAGTCCATAAATCCGGTGGATTTGAATGCGTTTGTGAGTTTTGAAGAGGGCGTAACAGAAACAGAGAAGAATTTTCGTTTTGAAATTTCCGAAACCAGTCAATTGCCGAAGGGGCTTAAGTTGGAAAATGGAAAGATTTCCGGAACGCTCGAAGAGGCTGGAGAGGCTGCAGTTACGATTGTAGTACAGGATTTGGCTCCTAATGGGCAGAGCGGAACTTTTACGCTGACGATTGTCATACAAAAACAGAAGGGAAGGGCCAGTGTGTCCCAGAAAAACATATATTGTGGGGAAAATCCGGCGCCGGTGCCTGAATCTGCGACGAACGGAACAGAACATGTGACCTATTACTATAAACCGGCATCGGCGGCAGATACAGAATATACAGCAGAAGTGCCGACAGCGGCAGGGGAATATAGTGTCCGTGCAGTCTTTGCGGAAACGGGCGCTTATGAAGAAGCAACGGCAGAAACCGGGTTTACGATTAGTCATAAATATGGAGAAGCATGGGAAACGGATAAAGATTCTCATTGGCATGTGTGTGCATGCGGAGTGAAAAAAGATACAGGAACTCACAAAGAGGATAAAGGGACGGTGACAAAGAAGCCTTCGGTGAAGGAGCCGGGCGAGAGAACTTTTAAATGCAGCGAATGCAGTTATATTCTCCGGACGGAGGAGATTGAAAAACTCCCTAAGCAGCCAGGAACGGCCAGCGTGTCACAGAAGGGCATACATTGTGGGGAAAGTCCGGCGCCGGTGCCTGAATCTGCAACAAACGGAACAGAACATGTGACTTATTATTATAAACCGGCAGCAGCGGCAGATACGGAATATACCAAAGGAGCGCCAACAGCGGCAGGGGAATATACTGTCCGCGCAGTTTTTGCAGAAACAGAAACATACAAAGAAGTAACGGCAGAGGTCCGGTTTACGATTAGTCATAAATATGGGGAAGCGTGGGAAACGGATGAAAAATCTCACTGGCATTCATGCGCATGTGGAAAAAAGGAAGGCACAGAAAACCATAAAGAGGATAAAGGAACGGTAACGAAAGAGCCTTCGATAAAGGAACCAGGTGAGAGAACATTTAAGTGCAGCGTGTGCGATTGTATTCTTCGGACAGAGGAGATTGAAAAACTCCCCAAGCAGCCAGGAACGGCCAGTGTGTCACAGAAGGACATACATTGTGGGGAAGGTCCGGTACCGGTGCCTGAATCTGCAACAAACGGAACAGAACACGTAACCTGTTACTATAAATTGGCGGCAGAGGCGGATACGGAATATACAAAAGAAGCGCCGACGGCGGCAGGAGAATATAGTGTCCGCGCAGTTTTTGCAGAAACGGATATTTATAAAGAAGTAACGACGGAGGTCCGATTTACGATTAGCCATAAATATGGGGAAACGTGGGAAACGGATGAAAATACTCACTGGCATTCCTGTATATGCGGGGAGAAGGAAAGCATAGAAAATCATAAAGAGGATAAAGGAACAGTGACGAAGGAGCCTTCGGTGAAGGAGCCGGGCGAGAGAACGTTTAAGTGCAGTATATGCGGATATGTTCTTCGGACAGAAGAAATTCCGGTTTTAAATGAAGGGAATCTGGAAAAGGAAATACAAAAAGGAGAAGATGTTCCAGATACCAGGATGCCTGCTTCTTTAGAGGAACTGGCGGACATTGTGCTGACGCAGGAAGAACGGGAAGCCGTGAAGAACGGCGCGGAAATTAAAATTATTCTGACGGTAACGGATGCAGAAAAGCTTGTCAGCAGTGAAGAGAAGGATGTTGTACAGGCGGCCCTGAACGGTTTTGAAAAAGGACAATATCTGGACATCAGCCTGTTTAAGCAGATTGACGGTGTACAGAATAGAATCGTTAGGACAAACGGTAAAATTCAGATTATACTTGAAATACCAGAGCACTTAAGGGGAAATGGAGAAAACAAGCGCACATTTGCGATTATCCGGGTGCATGACGGGAAGGCAGACTGGCTGGCGGATTTAGACAGTGATGCAGAGACGATTACAATGGAAACCGATAGTTTTTCCACGTATGTTCTGGTGTATCAGGATGACGAAAAGCCGGATAACAATAAACCGGACAATAACAAGCCGGATGACAATAAACCAGACGATAACAAGCCGGATGACAATAAGCCGGGCAGTAATAAAACGAACGACGATAAGATGGATAATAATAAAGGAGATAAGGTAAAGACAGATGGGGATACGGCTGAAAAAAATAGAGATTCCGGAATAGTTGACACAAATGTAATAAGAGGTGAGAGGGCCCCGGCCGTAGAAGCGCAGGAGCGCGCAACAGTAAAACGGAAAGGTTCTGTAAAAACAGGAGATTCTGCTCAAACAGCTTTCTGGCTGACAGTCATGGTATTGTCCGGTGCCGCCTGCCCAATGCTTTATTCCGGTATTAGGAAAAGAAGAAAAAGGGAAAATAAAGAAATACAATAAGGAGGGAAGGGCAGATTTCTACGGTGAGGAGAAGCTATAGGTTTTATAGCCATTTCGTGCATTCAGGATTGGAAAACGAGAGGTATCTGCTGGCAAATACGCGATAATATATGAAGATATTGTTCAGATGTTAATGGTAAAATCTGTTGGTAAGGTTTGCCGAATTCGGTATAATTCTTGTTGTATAATAAGTTGCCTGGTATAAATTATTATATTACAAAAAGCAGGTTCATCGGAACCTGCTTTTGCAATAGTTTTGGCTGGTATGCTGAAACGTTATGTCAGTTAATGAGTCCTCTGTCACTGTAGGATTTTCTGGCTGGAGCGTCTTATACAGCTTACTCCTGCCATATTTTATAGTACAAAAAAGCCTTCTTTACGATAAAATTTCCTATATAGCAGGTGAACAGTGTTTTCCGGCAGCTCCTTAAGTAAAAAAGCAGCAATACCTGTAGAAAACTGGTAACCGCTATTTTTACGTGATTCACAATTTTTAAAGAGAAGAAATATCTACACTGTCTCCATATCCCAGTATTGAACCGAATAAGGCGGCAGTACGCTTCCTCCGCCAAAATCATGCAGTTCTCCGGTAATAAGGTCAACAGCCTGTCCGCATCCGGCGTCAAAGTGTGCTGTGTAAGACTCGCCGTCTATATTGACTGCCACAAGAACACGCTGCTTATCCGTCCGTCTCTGGAAAATACACTGTTTATTTGTAAGGACAACCGAAGTCAGATCCCCATTGCATAAAGCGTCGCTTTCTCTGTGTGCCCGGGCGCATTTTCCAATCCATGCGGTCAGTTCATTTTCAACCGGGGCATCAAAGCTGGCGCGCAGAGCCGGATCACCTTCATTCTTATGTGCTTTCGCACCCCATTCGCTTCCATAATAAATACAGGGAATGCCCGGCATCCCCATCAACAGTCCATAGATGAGCGGAAGGTGTAGTTCATTTGTCAGTGTGCTTGCGATACGGGAAACATCATGGTTGTCCACAAAGCAGAGCAGATGCTTGCCGCGGTACAGCGTCCAGTTTTCCGGACCGAACTGACGGAGGAGAGAATGGACAATCTCAAATAAATTCATGCTGTTAAAGCTGGAGTATAAGCCTTTATAGCATTCATAATTGGTGCAGCTGTGAAGCATATCGTCATTCACCCACTGGTTGTAGTCTCCGTGAAGAAGCTCACCGAGAAGCAGAAAATCCTCGCCGAATTCGCAGCGGCAGAAAGAGCGCAGCCTTTTCAGGAAGTCCTTGTCCAGGCAGTATGCCACATCCAGGCGGAGCCCGTCAATTTTGAATTCTTCTACCCAGCCGCGAATGGCGCTGAAGATATGCTGGATGACATCCTCATTCCGAAGGTTTAATTTCACCAGGTCAAAATGTCCCTCCCAGCCTTCGTACCAGAGACCATCGTTGTAATTGGAATTGCCGTCAAAGTTAACAAAAAACCAGTCTTTATAAGGAGAATCCCAGCGGTTTTTACGCACATCCTCAAACGCCCAGAATCCCCGGCCCACATGATTAAATACGCCATCCAGGACGACTTTGATATCCGCTTCATGAAGGGCGCGGCATACGCCGGCAAACTCTTCATTGGTGCCGAGCCGGCCGTCAATTTTTGTGTAATCGCGTGTATTATAGCCATGTGTATCCGACTCAAACACGGGTGAAAAATAAATGGCATTTGCGCCAAGTTCTTGTATATGAGGAATCCACTCCTCCACTTTTTTTATCCGCGAAACCTGCACACCATCATTTTCAAACGGAGCGCCGCAGAATCCCAAAGGATAAATTTGATAAAAAATACTGGAATCAGCCCACATGATAGTACCCCCTGTCGTTATAATTTCATTCCCTCTTAGTTTATAACAAACGGAAAAAAATAGCAACATTTTGGAGATATTATTTTGAAAAATACCTACCATTTCGCTTGATTATGCGATATAATAGAATATATACAAAAGAAACTGCCGGTTATTGTACGGATTTAGGATGGTGAAGCTCTTAAATTGTATAAATATAACATATTTTTTAAACAATTCATACAATTTAAGAATTTTGCACGCATCTATGTATGTAAAAAATATGAGAAAAGGAGACACGTGTACCATGGGAAGTGAAACAGGCAAAGCAAAAAGAAATATTATTGTAGGACAGTCAGGAGGCCCGACTGCAGTCATCAACTCCAGTCTTGCAGGGGTGTATAAAACTGCCAGAGAGCGCGGTTTTGACACGATATACGGTATGCTGCACGGCATACAGGGATTTCTGGATGAGAAATATGTGGATTTATCCACACAGATTCATACGGATATGGATATTGAACTTTTAAAGAGAACGCCCTCCGCATTTCTTGGTTCCTGCAGATACAAGCTTCAGGAGATTCATGAGGATCCGGAAATTTATGAAAGGATTTTCCGTATTCTGGACAATCTTGAGATCGAAGCGTTTATTTATATTGGAGGCAACGATTCAATGGACACCATCAAGAAGCTGTCGGATTATGCGATTGTGAAAGGCCATAAGCAGAAGTTTTTAGGAGTTCCGAAAACGATTGACAACGACCTTGCCCTTACGGACCACACGCCCGGATTCGGAAGCGCTGCAAAATACATCGCGGCGTCAACAAAAGAAATTATCCGGGACGCGCTGGGACTTGCCTACAACAAGCAGAATATTACAATCCTCGAAATTATGGGGCGCAACGCAGGCTGGCTGACCGGTGCCACGGCGCTGGCCAAGACGGAGGAATGTGAGGGACCGGATTTGATTTATCTTCCGGAGATTACATTTGACATTGACCATTTTCTGGAAAATGTAAAAGAGCTTCAAAAGCAAAAGGAATCGATTATCATCGCGGTTTCAGAGGGCATTAAGCTGGATGACGGCCGTTATGTCTGCGAGTTGTCCGGCGGTGCGGATTATGTCGATGCATTTGGACACAAGCAGCTGCAGGGGACCGCATCGTATCTGGCGAGCTTTTTAGGTGCGGAAATCGGCTGTAAGACGAGAAGCATTGAATATTCCACGCTGCAGAGAAGTGCTTCTCATATGGCATCCCGCGTAGATATTGACGAAGCCTTTATGGTAGGCGGTGCCGCAGTAAAGGCTGCTGACGAGGGAGACACCGGCAAAATGGTCGTCATTGACAGAGTTTCGGATGACCCCTACATGAGTGCAGCAGGCATTTATGATGTGCACCGCATTGCGAACAACGAAAGACTTGTTCCGCGGGAGTGGGTAAATGCGGAAGGGAATTATATCACGGACGAATTTATCAATTACATAGAGCCATTAATCCAGGGGGATTATCAGCCATTTATGGTAAATGGACTTCCCCAGCATCTGGTTCTCAAAAAGTAAATACGTGGGACAGATGAACAGCCTAAAACTATTTGAATGAGGAGTGTCGGAATATGTCCGTATGGATGAAATCGAAGCGGTGGCTGGGCGTACTGTTGCTGGCAGTATGTCTGGCAGGATGCGGTACAGGCAAAGAAAGTAATAAAACAGAGGAAAAAAATAAAACAGAGGAAAGTGCGGCTCCGAAAAACAAATATTATTTTAAAACGGAAGGCCGGTATTTTCAAATGCTGCAGGGCTCTGAATTTCAGCCGATTTATATAAAAGGGGTCAACATGGGAAGTGGCAAACCTGGTACGTTTCCAGGGGAACTGGCAATCACAAGGACAGAGTATTTAAACTGGTTTCAGCAAATATCGGATATGAACTGCAATACGATTCGGGTATATACCATTATGATGCCGGAGTTTTATCAGGCTCTCTATGAATACAACGAGACTGCCGAACATCCGTTATACCTTTTCCAGGGGGTCTGGTACGATGAGGAGCAGATTCAGGAGACGGCGGATGCATATGATATTTATGATGTTGCGCTGCAGGAGGCCTGTGAGCTGGTAGATATCTTTCATGGCAGATGCACCATTGAACAGCAGGCGGGAAAGGCATACGGCACTTACCGGTATGACGTTTCGCAGTATGTGATCGGCTGGATTCTCGGAATAGAGTCGGACGCTGTATTTGTGGGAAATACCGATGCGGAGCATGCAGAGGAAACCAATTATCAGGGGAAATATCTGAAAACGACAGAGGATGCTTCTCCATATGAAACCTTTATGTGCAAGCTTGGGGATGAGACGCTTTGTTATGAGATGGAAAAGTATGGCATGCAGAGACCGGTCAGCTGGAGCAACTGGCCGACGGCGGATATGCTGACTCATGAGAATGAGCCGGATGCGGAAAAAGAGGATGCCATCATCATCAACGTGGAGCATATTCAGGCGACGGAGGAATTTGAGGCAGGGGTGTTTGCGTCGTATCATATTTATCCTTATTATCCGGAGTTTATGATTTATGAAGGGCAGGACTTTGTGGATGAATATGGAAATAAAAATCCGTACCGCGCATATCTGGACCGGCTGATTGCCGAACATACAATGCCTGTGCTTGTAGCTGAGTACGGAATTCCGACCTCGCGCGGCGTTACGCATGCCAATTCCGTGACCGGATTTGACCAGGGCGGTGTAAATGAAGACGACCAGGGGCAAATGCTGGTGTCCATGTCCAGGGATATTTACGAGAGCGGTTACTGCGGCTGTCTGATTTTCACATGGCAGGATGAATGGTTTAAGCGTACATGGAATACGATGGATTACACAGATCCGGACAGGAGAGCTTTTTGGAGCGACATGCAGACGAGCGAGCAGAATTATGGTATTTTGACGTTTGACCCGGGCAGCAGCCAGACGGCGGTGACGCTGGACGGAAGCAAAGAAGACTGGCTGGAAAAAGACGTTATCGCAGAGAGTGCGGAGTATACACTTTCCGTGCAGCACGACGCGCGGTATCTGTATCTGCTTGTAAGTGGAGACAAGCTGAACCCCGAAACAGACAGAGTGATTGTCCCGTTTGATATTACGCCGAAATCAGGCAGTTTGTCATATGAGACATGCCAGTTTTCAAAGGAAGCAGATTTTGTGCTGGATTTGCAGGGGAAAGAAAACAGTGTTGTAAAGGTGCAGGGTTATTATGACCGGTATCCGGTATCTTACACGGCGGAAATGGATATGACCTTTGACCGGAGCGGGTACGGCGGCGCGCATGATTCCGATTTTCATCCGGTTTATTTATGCCTGAACCGCCAGCTGTTTTTTCCGGTTACAAAGGAATGGTTTGATTACGGCAGGATTGAGACGGGACGACTGAAATATGGAAATGGGGACCCGAACAGCAAATCGTTTGATTCTCTGGCGGATTTCTGTTATGGAGAGCATTGTATTGAAGTGAGAATTCCCTGGGGAATGCTTAATTTCAGAGATCCTTCCACAAAAGAGGTGGAGGAGGACCTCCACGGAGAGAATCCGTTTACCGGCTTCAATATACAGCAGATTAACGTCGGTGTCGGCGCTTACGGGCAGACGATCGGCATGGAGGCCTATACGTGGAATAACTGGGATGTTACAGAGTATCATGAGCGTCCGAAAAAATCTTATGATATTGTGAAGGATTATTTTAAGGATCTGGAGGTGCCGAAAGGATAATTTTTATTAATATCAGAATAAATTGTAATTTCCGCGGGCAGAGCGGGTCAGATAGTTATGCCCGGGAGGATTGGCGGTAGCTGCCTGCATGAGCATTTGGCAGATACAAAGTGACTGTTTTGGTTGTGGGCATATGTTTTGCAGTTTTTGTTCGCAAAGTTTTTTGTCAGCTTGCACAAAAAAAGACAGACAAACACAGCACATTGCCGAAAATGAGGTTTTGGATAATGGCTTTCAGGCAGATGTTACGATAACGGGCAAAATAATTTGTCTAATCGGCACATTTTCAAATGCCGGCAAATGTAGTATAATAGACGTTGAAAATAGCAGAGGATTTGGTGACTCTGCACGGAAATAACCATTACATAATTAGGAGGAGCTAACAAATGGCAAGTTTATCATTGAAAAACATTTTTAAAGTGTATCCGAACGGTGTCGAAGCCGTAAAAGATTTTAACCTGGAGATTGAAGATAAAGAGTTTATCATCTTCGTAGGACCATCCGGATGCGGAAAATCTACAACCCTGCGTATGATTGCCGGTCTGGAGGAGATTACTTCCGGCGAGTTATACATTGGCGACAGACTGGTGAACGATGTAGAGCCGAAGGACAGGGATATTGCGATGGTATTCCAGAACTACGCTCTGTATCCGCATATGACTGTTTATGATAATATGGCGTTTGGTCTGAAGCTGAGAAAAGTACCGAAGGACCAGATTGATAAGATGGTTCGGGAAGCTGCGAAAATCCTTGACCTGGAACCATACTTGGACCGCAGACCGAAGGCTTTGTCCGGTGGTCAGAGACAGCGTGTTGCCATGGGTCGTGCGATTGTGCGTAATCCTAAGGTGTTCCTGATGGATGAGCCTTTATCAAACCTGGATGCAAAGCTTCGTGTACAGATGCGTACGGAGATTGCAAAGCTGCATCAGAGACTGGGTACAACGATTATTTATGTAACACATGACCAGACAGAGGCTATGACGCTTGGTACAAGAATCGTCGTTATGAAGGACGGCGTTGCACAGCAGATTGATACTCCTCAGAATCTGTATGATAAGCCGGACAATTTGTTTGTTGCCGGATTCATGGGTTCTCCGCAGATGAACTTCTTAGATGCGGTTGTTGAGATTAATGGCGATGAGGTTCAGCTTGTGATTGCTGAGAAGCATAAAATAGCACTGCCGCCTGCAAAGGCTAAGAAGCTGATTGACGGCGGATACAACGGAAGAACGGTTGTTATGGGTATCAGACCGGAGGATGTGCATGATACGCAGGCAATGATTGATGCGAATCCGAATGCAGTATTATCTTCTACCATCAACGTTTACGAGCTTCTTGGTGCTGAAGTATTCCTGTATTTCGATATTGACAAGTTCCCGATGATTGCCCGTGTAAATCCGAGCACAACCGTTCGTCCGGGCGATGATGTGAAGTTTGCTCTGGATGTTGAGAAGATTCATGTATTTGATAAGGAAACAGAAGTTACAGTTACAAACTAATCCAGCGGTTTTGTCCGGTGGCGGTTCGTAAAAGGAATTGGTTTAAGGCCTTCAGATGAGTTTACTTGTCTGAGGGCTTTTTTGCGTGTCCGGCGGCGCATGTTTCCAACAGCGCTGTAATGCAAAATCTAATTTTTTGTATTGTGGCTATATGGAACAGCATTTTATGTTAATTGAATTGCCCGGGAAAATAAATTGGCTTAATTAAATTCCATTTCTTTAGATTTCCTGTCTTAAAACGTAAGTGTAGTCTGTCCACTTATCTGCTTTTATGAAAGAAAACTTTTCTGTATGTCCTGTGTCACAAGATCGGTTTCTTTTAATTCTCCGACCAAAAGCGGAGAGTCTGGATTATGATATTTGTAGTTTACGAATGCTTTCTGGGGGTTGTTGGCATAACAGTATTTACAGCCATTCATG
>CANOFI010000025.1 GCA_947565255.1 uncultured Lachnospiraceae bacterium | reverse complement strand
CTTAAATCCTGTCAAAGTCAACCCCTCAACCCTTGTCGTCAATGGCAGAAAAGAAACATAATCTCCGAACATATGTTCTTTTTTTAATACCATCTTTTTGGACAACAGCCGTATCCGGTTGTGTGCGTCCAAAAGACATGCCTTCACTTCTTTTTGCAGCGGAAGCATAAGCACCTGGATATTGCCGAGCATGTGGTCAATTCTTGTCCCTGTAGCGCCAAGAATTGTAATCTCACCGGCACCCATCTCTAACGCGGCACGCACGCCGATCTCGGTATCCGTTGCATCCTTTTCAGGACGGTACTGCCGCACCAAAACGCCAAGCGCTCTGTAGTGCTCTTTTACCCTGCTGCACGCCGAATCAAAATCCCCGACAAGCAAATCCGGCGTCAGCTTCTGCTCATACAAAAATTCCATTCCCCGGTCAATGCCTATTATTTTATCCGGCTTCCATTTTTTTATAAACTGCATACTGCTCTCCGGCTCCACCGTTCCGCCGGCTACTAATAGTATTTTCATGTTCACTTTCCAAATCTTTCCCGGAATATGGCAGCATTTTGCTGTAAATCACCCCGAAATACTGCCGTTCCGCTTACGATTACATTTGCACCGGCCCTCAGCACCACATCCACATTGTCCTTTGTAATGCCGCCGTCCACTTCAATATCCGTATCAAGCCCCATCTGGTCAAGACGCGCGCGCAATGTCCGAATCTTCTGCGTACAGCCTTCCATATAGGACTGCCCTCCAAATCCCGGCTCCACCGTCATCACCAGAAGCATATCCGCCAGAGGCAGCGCCCGGGACAATGTATCCAGTGAGGTTCCCGGATTCAGGGCAACACCGGCCCCGACTCCTAACTCTTTTATCTGCCGGATAACCGATTCTATCCGGCTGCAAGTCTCTATATGTACCGTAATGCTGTCCGCACCGCAGTCTGCAAATTCCTTCAGATACCGCTCCGGCTCCCGAATCATTAAATGAACGTCAAACGGCAAAGCCGTCACCTTCCGAATAGACCGGATGACCGGCATCCCAAAAGAAATGGACGGAACAAAATTCCCATCCATCACATCAATATGTATCATATCTGCGCCAGCCGCCTCCAATACTTTCAGCTGCTCGCCCAGCCGGCCAAAGTCCGCGGCCAGTATAGACGGAACCAGTTTTATTTTTCTTGTGTTATGCATTCCCGCTCACTCCTAATATTTGCGTTTTTCTTTCAGTTCTTCATACAAAAGCACATAATTGTTATAACGGATGGAACTGATCTTTCCTTCGTTTAATGCCTGTTTCACGCCGCACACCGGCTCATGAATATGCGTACAGCCACCAAACTGGCATTCCGGCTCATACTCTGTAAATTCCCTGTAATATCGGTGCAGCTCCTCCTTGTCAAATTCTTCAATAAACAATGAGCTGAATCCCGGCGTATCGACAATGTATGTATCTTTTTCTACATAAATCAGCTCGGAATGCCTGGTCGTATGCTTTCCGCGGTCAATCTTTCTGCTGATTTCCCCTGTCTGCATTTTTACGTCGGACTGCAAAAGATTGATAATCGAGGATTTTCCCACACCGGAGGGACCTGCCGCCACAGTCGTCTTTTTTCGCAGCATTTCACGGAGCTGCTCAATTCCAATCCCCTCCTTTGCGCTTAAAAACCGCACGTCATAGCCGCAGTTTCCATAAGCCTCCTTTAACTGTTCACACTCCTCATCCGGCACAAGATCGCTCTTGTTAAAGCAAATAATCGTCTCAATCTTTTGCTTTTCCATCATCAGCAAAAAACGGTCCAGTAAATTCAGATTGGGCTTTGGCTTTACAATCGCAAAAATAATCAATGCCTGGTCTACATTGGCCACATTCGGACGTATCAAATCATTCTTTCTCTCCAGAATCACATCAATATTCCCTATGCTGTTTTCTTCATCCAGCACAGACATTTCTACATAATCGCCTACCAGAGGCTTTTTTTTGTCCTTCCGGAATATCCCCTTGGCCTTGCATTCGAACACCTGTTCTTTTTCAGTCATTACATAATAAAACCCTGCTATTCCCTTTATAATCCTGCCTGTCACATTACGCCTCCTTATGCCTGCATGCTGCCGGCAGCATATATCGCGTATACTGGCAGTCTGCAGGCATACCCCTGTATCATCCTATTCTTCTGTAAATACAACACTGTGCTCTCCATCGACCTTCTTATTGTCGATATAAATCAATACTCTTCCGCTGGCCACGGATTTGGCACCCGTCAGCTGCAATTTCAGCGGAAAATCAGAGCCTGTCATCTGCCGCTCCTGTACAACTGTCGTTTTTTGTTCCCCGTTGACAACCTGTATCAATTCGACCTTTACCATACCGCTCTGGAAATCCTCCGGCAAATCTGTCTTTTGAATTTCCAGGGTTCCTTTCCAGATGGCCTCTTCCATTCCTTTGCTCAGCACAATATCTACGGCAGTTCCATGCTCAACCGTCATTCCCGATGAATAGTTCTGCGACATTACTCTTCCGGCTGCAACGGTCTCACTTAACTTTTCAGAAGTTGTGACATTGCCGAGCCTCAGTCCGCTTGCATTCAGTTCCGCCTCTGCTTCTTCCTGGCTTTTTCCTAACAGACTCGGTACCGAAACCTTCTTTTTTCCGCGGCTTACGGTTACCTTTATCGTATCCCCTTTATTGACTTCTGTCCCTGATTCCGGTTCCACACTGATTACATTCCCCATCTCGACGGAATTGCTGTAATCCGAGACAACCTCTCCCTTTAAATCGATTTCTTCCAGCAAATTCAGCACCTCTGCCTGCGACTTGCCCACCAAATCTGTAGGAACCGTGAGCGCTCCGGCGCCTTTGCTTACCGATACAATAATTTTCTCATGCGTCTTTATGATCGTGCCTTCCTCGACACTTTGCTGTACAATCAGTCCTTTTGCGTACTGGTCGGAATTGACCTTTTCACCCTCCTCGATGCCCAGCTGAATTTCCTGCAGCGCCTTTTTCGCCTCTTCATATGTCTTGCCCTGAAGACTGATCATTCTCACATGGTCCTTCGGAATCTGTTCCGTTGCCTTCGGACTCTCCGTTGCCTCTGGTGTCTTCTCCTTGCCGCTGACCGAGGACCACAGCCTGTATCCTGCAAATATTGCAATCCCCACAACAAGAATTGCCGCCACAATGCCAAGACTGGTCAGAACCTTCTCCAGAGTCGGATTCAGGGATTCATCCTCATCTGCCTCATCCCCATCGCCCTCAAACGCATCCTCCCTGTCTGACGCCGCCTTGTTCTGCCTGAGCTGCTCCTTCATCTCATGCAGCTGCTTATCGGTCATTCGAATGGTCGTTCCCTCACTTCCCGGTCGCGCCATTTTTACAAAATCGGCATCCGGCGTCAGAAGCGACTGCTTCAGATCCGCAATCAGCTCACCCATATTGGGATATCTCCGGTCAGCCGATTTCATCGTACACTTTTCTATAATCTTTTCGAGGCTGTACGGAATATCCATAACCTCCTCGCGAATATCCGGAAACGATTCCTGAATATGCTGCACTGCGATAGCAACCGTTGAATCCCCGTCATACGGCGGTTTTCCTGTCAGCATTTCATACATGGTAACTCCCAGGGAATAAATATCGCTTTTTTCTGTACTGTATTTTCCTTTTGCCTGCTCAGGCGAAGTATAATGTACCGAACCCATCACGCTGGAGTTGATGGTGTTCGAGGTTGCAGCCTTGGCAATGCCAAAATCTGTAACCTTCACCTTTCCATCCTTTGAAATCAAAATATTCTGCGGTTTGATATCGCGATGGATAATATGGTTGTTATGTGCAGCCTCAATACCCATACAAATCTGCGTTGCAATGGTAATGGTTTCCTTCACCGTCAGACGGCCTTTTTTCTCAATATATCTTTTCAGGGTAATTCCCTCTACCAGCTCCATGACAATATAATAGCAGCCGTTATCCTCCCCGACATCGTATATACTGACGATATTCGGATGGGTCAGCCCTGCTGCCGCCTGCGCTTCCACGCGGAACTTGGAGACAAATTCCTTATCCCCCTTATATTCCTGCTTCATGACCTTAATTGCAACAAACCGGTTCAGCTTATGATCCTTCCCCTTAAACACGTCAGCCATGCCGCCTGAACCAATCCGCTCTATAATCTCATATCTGTCACTTAAAAATATTCCTGCTCTTAACATTCCTTCACCTCGTCTGCAAATGGTTCTATAATTACAATTGCGATATTATCCTTTCCTCCGTTTTCATTCGCCGCTTTTATCAGGCTCTCCGTTATCTCCACAACGTCTCTCTGCCTGTCTACAATAAACTTAATATCTTTATCATCCACCATATTCGTCAATCCATCGGAACACATCAGCAAAATTGTATTTTTTTCAAGTGTAATCTGGAAAAAATCAATTTTCACTTCCTCTCCGGCTCCA
Organism: uncultured Lachnospiraceae bacterium; assembly: GCA_947565255.1. Lineage (GTDB taxonomy): Bacteria > Bacillota > Clostridia > Lachnospirales > Lachnospiraceae > JAAVZI01. The sequence continues at coordinate 9,730 of CANOFI010000025.1, read as the reverse complement.
ATCGCACGGGTAATGATATTTTTATTCGGGTGCATCCGCGCACTCTCCGGCTCAATTTCTCCTAAGCGTACCATTTCCTCAACCAGAGAATGGTCGTGTGTCACCTGGCGGATGTCCTCTCCAATCAAATAAAGGCGACTGTCTCCAACATTTGCAATACATGCCTCCGTACCGTGTATCGTACACAGCACAAGCGTTGTGCCCATTCCTGACAATTCAGGGCTTTTTGCCTGCTCTAACAATCTGCGGTTCGTCTCCGCAACCGCCTCTTCGATAATGGCGGCAGGCTGTGTCTCCTCGGAATTTTTAATGAGCTCGACTACGTTCTCCACCGTAAATTTTGAAGCGTAATCTCCTGCATTATGCCCGCCCATTCCATCTGCCACAATAAACAAATTGTCCAGATTTCCTACCGGCTCTTCTGAGGTAAACACATAATCCTGATTCAACTGTCTGGTCCGACCTACATCAGTCATCGAAAATGTCTTCATGCTGTTTCTCACTTTCTGTTCTGATCCATGTAGCGCTTTCGCAACTGGCCACACGCTCCATCGATATCTCTACCCATTTCTCTTCTTATAGTAACATTTATTCCTGATTTTTCAAGTTTATTTTTAAAATTCTCTATAATTTTTTTTTGCGGCTGCACAAAATTCCTTTCTTTTACCGGATTAATAGGAATCAGATTGAGATGACAGTTTTTCCCTTTTAAGAGGGCAGTCAGCTCTTCGGCATCCTCGTCCGCGTCATTGATTCCTTCCGCAATGCTATACTCAAAGGTTACCCTCCGGCCCGTCTGTTCAAAATAATACCGGCATGCCTCAAAAACCTCCTGCAATGCATACTTATTGGCAACCGGCATAATTTTTTTCCGTTTTTCATCGTTAGAGGCATGCAGAGACAGGGCGAGGGTCACGCCAAGCCCTTCATCCGCAAGCCGCCGGATTCCCGGTACAATGCCGCAGGTTGAAATTGTAATGCTTCTCTGGCTGATACCAAGACCATCCTTCGCCGTAACCAGATGAAGAAAACGGAGCAGGTTTTCATAATTATCCATCGGTTCCCCGCTGCCCATCACAACAATATTTGAAATCCGCTCTCCTGTATGCTTCTGAATCCGGTACACCTGCTCCAGCATCTCAGACGGCCTTAAGGAACGCGCCAGCCCATCCACTGTAGACGCACAGAACAGGCAGCCCATCCGGCACCCCGCCTGTGAAGAAATGCACACAGAATTTCCATGTTTGTACTGCATAAATACACTTTCTATCAAATTGCCGTCCGGCAGCTCAAACAAATACTTACGCGTACCGTCCAGACCGGAAATCTGCACATCCAGAACATTTGTTCTGACCAGCTCATACCGCTCCTCCAGGGTTTGTATCAGTTTTTTGGACAGATTGGTCATCTCCTCGAAAGAATCCACAAGCTTTACGTGAAGCCAGTCGAATATCTGTTTTGCCCGAAATGCCTTTTCTCCTATCTTTGTCATTTCCTCCGTCAGCTGCGGCAGTTCCAGTGACTTTATATCCGTCTTTTCCATCTTACTGTTTCCTTCTCAATTTTGCAATAAAAAAACCATCAACATTATGTAAACCAGGAAGCAGCTGTATGTACCCCTTTTTTTTGGATTCACATTCCATGGAAAGCGCTTCCACCGGCTCTAAACTGACTGGCTCAAACGGATGCTTCTCTAACAGCCACTGTACATTATCCTCATTCTCAAAATGGTTGACCGTACACGTACTGTACATCAATATGCCGCCCGGCTTCACATAGCTGTATACAACATCCAGAATCTCTCTCTGCAGCTGCTGCAGCTTATAAATCTGCTCCATACTAGCGTGATATTTAATATCGGGCTTTCTTCCAATCACTCCGAGGCCTGAACAGGGCAAATCCGCAACAACAATATCCGCCTTTTTTTCCCACTGTTCATCAAACACAAGCGCATCCCATACGTTTGCCTTTATATTGGAAAACCCGGTGCGCGCAATGTTATCCTCAATCAGTTCTGCCTTATGCGGCGTCAAATCCCTTGCCTCCACATATCCGGTTCCCTGCAGCACATCTGCAAAATGTAGTGCTTTTCCGCCGGGCGCCGCACAGACATCCAGAATCTGGGCGCCCTTTTTGGGCATGGCTGCCCTGGCGACAAACATAGAGCTCAAATCCTGTACCTGGATATACCCCTTCTGAAATGCATCCAGCGCATACAGCGTATCATATCCCGAAAGCTCCAGCGCCTCCTCCATATACTGTGTCTCCTGAACCGATACGCCGTCTTCCTGCAGACTCTGCTTTATCTGCGCTATGGAAGCCCTGCCTGTGTTGCAGCGCACATACAGCTTTTTCGGCTCTAAAAACGCTTTTAACATCTTCTCTGTTACATGGCTTCCATACGCCTCCAGCCACATATCCACAATCCACTGCGGCATCGAATACTTTGACGACAGGTCAGGAAATGTAATTGTATCCTTCTTTCGGCTGACTGTCCGCAGAACACCGTTTACAAATCCCTTCAAAGCATGAAAGCTGCGTTTCTGTGCAAGCTTCACCGCCTCGTTGCACGCCGCGTGGTCCGGAACTGTATCCATATATAAAATCTGATAGACTGACATGCGGAGCAAATCCCTGATAAATGGCTTCATCCGCTCGGTTTTTACACTGGAAAACCGGTCAATCACATAGTCAGTCTGCAGAAGATACTCTATGGTCCCTTCCGCCGCTCTCGTAATAAACGCACGTTCCTTTTTTTCCAGAAAGGCATATTTGTCCAGTGCATTCTGCAGCACATGATGAAAAAACTGACCCTGCTGTGTTACCTCGCTGATAATTTCCAGTACAATTTCCCGCTCATTTACCTTCTTAGTCGTCATTCCTTCCTCCAAACAGAATTACCAGACGAAGCAGCTGCAAAATTGCCGCTGCCGCACCCGCCACATAAGTCAGCGCCGCCGCAGACAGCACCTTTCTGGTCTGTGCAATCTCATCCCCATACAGAATATTCTGATACTCCAGCATATGAAGCGCACGGCTTGACGCATTAAATTCCACCGGAAGCGTCACCAGCTGAAACAGCACGGCTGCAGCAAACAAAACGATTCCCAGCGTCAGAAGCGGCTGCGCTGATAAAAAAATACCCAGTATAATTATAATCCAGGATGCACCCGAACCAAACTGCGCAACGGGTACCAGCATGCTGCGGATATTTAAAGGTGCATAGTTCTGCTGATGCTGGATTGCATGCCCGCACTCGTGCGCCGCCACGCCAACTGCGGCAACTGAAGCAGAATCGTATACGCTCTCCGACAAATTCAGTGTTTTATTCCTCGGATCATAATGGTCCGTTAAATTTCCCGCCACTCTTGCCACTGCAACATCCGATATTCCGGCCGCCTGTAAAATCCGCTGTGCCGCCTGGGCGCCTGTCAGACCGCTCATGCTTCTGACACGGGAATATTTCGCGTAGGTGCTCTTCACACGCATGCTGGCGGCCATACAAATCAGCGCGCCGACAATTACCAGCATATAGGTCGGATCCCAATAATAACCAAACCCTCTTGTTATATATGCACTTAACATGATTCTTCTCCTCCTTTTTTACCTTTCTCTATTTCTTTTTTTCTTCCTTCTTCTATTTCTTGTATTTCTCTATTCTTTTATCTTCCTTCTTCTATTTCTTGTATTTCTCTATTCTTTTTTTCTTCCTTTTTTATTTCTTGCATTCCTCTATTTTTTCTTCCTTCTTCTATTTCTTGTATTTCTCTATTCTTTTTTTCTTCCTTTTTTATTTCTTGTATTCCTCTATTTTTTCTTTCTTCTTCTATTTCTTGTATTCCTCTATTCTTTTTTTCTTCCTTCTTCTATTTCTCCTTTTCCTTCTTTTCTTTCTCTTTCCAGCTGATACAATTTACCTCTGTAATTCACTTTAAAAAATAAGGGGATTACAATTACAAACGGCATCACATACAGAACATGAACGCAAAACCGGATTGCGGACGGCTCCCATCCCTTTTCTTTAAAATATTGCGCAAATATAAATTCCAGTCCGCATAAAAGGATGGTAAGTATTACGCCGGCAAGACTTATCACATTACATATCCGAATGTGTTTTTTGGTTGCTTTTATTTTTTCCAAAATCGTATTTTTTATTTGTTCCTGGGATTCCATCTTTTCTCCTTCTCACCTGTTGTATATCTTCCATCCAATTTTTTGAATGATTTGAATTAATTCAATTGTTTGAATTATTTCTGTAATATCCGCAATTTTCTTCCTGCCGCCTGCCTGCTTTTTTCCAATTACGAACGCAGCATCGTTCCCTGTTCTATCTTGTATCCGCGAAGAAAATCTTCTATGTCCATGCGCTTTTTCCCTTCCAGCTGGATTTCTTGTAAGAACAAACTTCCTTTTCCCGTCTGCACGGCCAGCTCCTTTGCTGATACCGTTTTCATCATACCCGGCGCAAATCCTTCAATATCCAGTCCCACAGAAGCCTTCCAGATTTTTAAAATTTTACCGTTCAGATACGAATACGCGCTTGGCCAGGGATTCAGTCCGCGCACCAGCCTCTCAATTTCAACTGCAGGCTTTCTCCAGTCAATGTTTCCCGAACGCTTTTTTAACATTTTTGCGTACGTTGCCTGTTCCTCATCCTGTTTTACATAAACTGCCGTTCCCAATTCCAGCTCTTTTAAGGCAGCAACACACAATTCTGCACCCTCGGCCGCCAGCTTTTCAAAGAGGGAGCCTCCGGTTTCCTCCTCATCGAGCGTCACCTCGGTCCGTGCAATGATATCGCCCGTATCAATCCCTTCATCCATTTTCTGAATGGTTACGCCGGATATTTCCTCCCCGTCAATTACCGCCCACTGAATCGGCGCCGCTCCGCGGTATTTGGGAAGCAGGGAGGCATGTACATTGATACATCCATATTTCGGCCATTCCAAAATTTCCTTCGGCAGAATCTGTCCGAAGGCAACTACCACAATTACATCGGCCTCATAACCAAAAAGTTCTTTTGCCGCCTCTTCCTCACGGATGCGCACCGGCTGCATAACCGGGATTCCATATGACAGCGCACACTCCTTCACGGGCGGAAACTGCACGGCATTCCCACGGCCTTTCGGTTTATCCGGCTGCGTCACAGCGCACGTGATTTGATGTCCTGCCCGTATGAGCGCCTCCAGCGTGTTCACCGCAAAATCCGGTGTTCCCATAAAAATCACTTTCATGAAACTTCCTCCTCTAAGATTCCTCGGACTCCTTTTTTACCTCTTTTAACGGACCCTCAGCTTTATCTGCATACAATATGCCCTTTAAATGGTCGCACTCATGACAGATCGCCCTTGCAAGCAATTCCGTTCCCTCCAGTTCAATTTCTTCCATATGCTCATTTCGCGCACGTACCTTCACATAATCCGGTCTTGTGACCACCCCGACCTTTCCGGGAAGACTTAAACACCCCTCATCTCCGGTCTGCTCACCGGAAGATTCAATGATTTCCGGATTAATAAGCACAATGGGATCCGGCTCCTCCTCACTGACGTCGATCACCACAATGTTCCTCAGCACACCAACCTGCGGCGCTGCCAGTCCAACGCCGTTCGCCTCATACATGGTCTCTATCATATCCTCAATTAACTCTGCTATTTTCGGCGTCATCTCTGTTACCTCCCTGCAGTTTTTCCGCAAAACCGCATCCCCCTCTATCCTGATATTTCTAATTGCCATATGTTTTCCTGCCTTTCTGTCTGCCCTCTGCACATTGATAAAATTTTCCGCCTGCAAGGCGTATAACGCGGCATATCCTGCCCGCACCGCATAAACTGCCTGCGATATTTTATAACGTCATATCGTACTGTATCTGCACATCCTCATCTGCTGTCTGTCTTTCCAGATACATTCTGCATTTCTGCAAAAACAGTTCTGTTTCATGTCTTACATAAATGACCCTCCGGTATTTATTATTTAACTTGGAAATTGCCGCCGGCGCAGGTCCAATAAGAACTGGTGTTCTGCCCCCGTCTGATAAACAGCTGCCGCAAAACTGCCGAATCCCTGCTGCAATCCTTTCGCCTGCCCGGACAGCCAACGACTCCGTATCTGCTGATACAAGAATTTCCATTACATTTCCCGCCGGCGGATAGCGCATCATCGACCGGAATTTCATTTCCTCTTTATAAAAACCTTCATAATCCTGTTTTGCAGACAGACGGATGCTGTAATGCTCTGGATTATAGGTCTGGATAATCACACTCCCCTTCTCTTTTCCCCTTCCTGCACGGCCTGCCGCCTGCGTCAGAAGCTGAAAGGTTCGTTCCGCGCTCCGGAAATCATTAATCTGCAGCGACATATCTGCCGCCAGAATTCCTACCAGTGTCACATCCGGGAAATCATGCCCCTTGACAATCATCTGGGTTCCAATCAAAATATCCGCCTCTTTTTTGCGAAAAGCTGTTACAATCTGCTCAGAGCTGTTTTTGCTCCTCGTCGTATCCATATCCATACGCAGTACCTTTGCCGCTGGAAACCATTTTAATACCTGCTCCTCCACCTGCTGTGTTCCCACACGGAAACCGCCGATATATTTAGAGCCGCATGCCGGACAGCTCATCACCCTGGGTTGCTCATAGCCGCAATAATGGCACAGCATCCTCCCATCATTGTGAAGGGACAGCGTAACATCACAGTTTGGACATTTCACCGCCTTCCCGCAGGAACGGCAGGAAAGAAATCCGTGATAGCCCCTGCGGTTAATAAATAACATAATCTGCTGCTTTTTGTTCAGCCGCTCCTGCATCTGCTCATACAGTACCCGGCTGAACACGGAACGGTTGCCCCGCAAAAGTTCTCTGCGCATATCTACAATGCTTACATCCGCAAGGCCCTGCTTCGAAATACGCTCCTTCATCTCTAACAGCTCATACACTCCCTGCATGGCGCAATAATAAGAATCTACGGATGGGGTAGCCGAGGCGAGAAGCACGGTCGCACCCGTCATCTCGGCCCGCCGAACTGCAACCTCTCTGGCATGATAGCGGGGAATTGTCTCACTTTTATAGCTTGTTTCATGCTCTTCATCTACAATAATATATCCTAAATTTGAAAATGGTGTGAACAATGCCGAACGCGGTCCAATCATCACATCAATTTCGCCGTTTTTTGCACGCTGGAACTGGTCAGAACGCTCTCCTTTCGACAACTTTGAATGAAGCACGGATACCCGGCTGCCGAACTGTCTGTAAAAACGCAGCACTGTCTGCCTGGTCAGGGCAATTTCCGGAATGAGCACAATGGAGGATTTTCCTTCCTTTGCCGCCAGTGCGGCCAACTCCACATAAACCTCCGTTTTTCCGCTTCCGGTTACTCCATGCAGAAGAAATGGTTTTTTCTGTCTGCAAAAAAATACGTGATGCACTTTATCTGCCACTGCCTGCTGCGCCGCATTCAGATGATACCGCGGCTCTTTTTGGGCCTCCTCGACCGGATTGCGGTACAGCTGGTTCGTCTTTGTATACATCACACCGTCTCTTATCAGTGCATCAACCGTTGCGGGGGATACCTTTAATTTTTCTCTGACTATTTTTGATGACAAAACGCGGCCGCGAATCAATTCTTCTAACACCCGGACCTTGGCAGTATATTTTTTTTGGCGGTATTCGCCTAAAAGCGCATGCGCACGCTCCTCATCCACAGCAAGCACATATTGCTTCTCTTCAAGCTGCCTCATTCTATCCCTTACCGGCAAAACCGTTTTTAAAGCCTGTATCATGGTGGAACCGTACCGGTCCCGGATCCAGGCTGCCAACTGTATAAGCTGTCCTTCAATCGCCATTTTCTTTTGGACAATCGAATATAGTTCCTTGATCTTTTCCTTATCATACTGGGTATGACTGGTAATTTCAATCACGTATCCATTCCTGCTTCGGTTTTTCGCCCCAAACGGAACCGCCACTTCCATACCAGTCTGCAGTTCATCCATAAGCCTGGCTGGTATCCTGTATTGAAAAGAATGATCTACGCTCTCATGCGCAATATCAATAATCACATTCGCATATTTTCCTGCCATCTGTCCACCACTTTCCGGCTTTTCTGACATGTCATCTTTTCAGTATTTCCTGAATAATCACACGTTCATCCATCGGGTACTTCACCCCTTTGATTTCCTGATAATCTTCATGGCCCTTTCCCGCAAGCACAATCACATCTCCGGGCTGTCCATGCTCGATTACATATGCAATCGCTTCTCTTCTGTCCAAAATCTCTACGTATCTGCCATCCGTCTTTTCCATTCCGGTTTTAATATCGTTGATAATTTCCTGCGGCTCTTCATCCCGCGGATTGTCTGAAGTAATCACAGTAAGATCTGCCAGCCTTCCGGACACCTCTCCCATCTCGTAGCGCCTGATTTTCGAGCGGTTTCCGCCGCACCCAAACAGGCATACCAGGCGTTTTGGATGATACTCTTTTAATGTAGTCAGAAGGCTTTCCAGGCTCATCGCATTGTGGGCATAATCAATCATCAGCGTAAACTCATCAGATACGTTTACCATTTCAATGCGGCCTTTTACCTTTGCAGCTTTGAGTGCTTTTTTAATATCCTCTGTCTCCACGTTAAAATGCCTGCAGACTGCTATCGCCGTCAGGGAATTGTATACACTGAACCTCCCGGGAACATCAATTTCTACCTCGAACTGCATATTCCCCCCAACCTGATACTGCACTCCAAGATACCCGGGACGGGACACCAGCTCCACCTGCTCTGCACGAAGACCTGCCTCTTTCCCAAATCCATATGTTTCTACCTGGCAGGTATGGCCCTCTAAAACCTGCCGCCAATGTGTATCATCACAATTAAAAATCCCAAGCCTGCACTGTTTAAAAAGAAGTCCCTTGCAGTGCAGGTAATCATCAAAATCCTTATGTTCATTCGGTCCGATATGGTCCGGCTCTATATTCGTAAAAATTCCGATTTCAAACAGAAAACCGGCCGTTCTGTGAAGCATCAGCCCCTGAGAAGACACTTCCATCACAACACAGTCGCATCCGGCATCCGCCATTCTTCGGAAATACTGCTGCAAAACAAACGATTCCGGTGTCGTATGGCTTGCCGGAATTCTCTCATCCCCAATAACAATTTCAATCGTCCCTATCAGTCCGACACGATATCCTGCATTTTCCAAAATTGACTTTATCATATAGGTCGTTGTCGTCTTTCCTTTTGTCCCGGTAATTCCGATAATCTTCATCTCATTTGCAGGATAACAAAAATAAGCGGCAGAAATACATGCCATGGCATAACGGGAATCTTCCACCCTGATTACCGTTACACCATCAGGAACAGAAACCTCTTCCTGCACGACTAATGCAGCGGCACCTTTTTGTACCACATCATCCACAAAACTGTGTCCATCCGATACGGCGCCCTTAATACAAATAAAAAGGCTGTCTTTTTTTACCCTTCTGGAATCATATACCACATCCGATATCTTTATATCTGTACTTCCCTGAACACATGTGTACGTAATTTTTTCCAATAATGCTTTCAATATAAACATTCCATCACCTATTCTTTCTTTCCTTATTAGTTTACAACACAATTCCGCAGAAGTCAAGTATTCCAGAACACCTGTTCTTCTTTATAAAAATCCGCTGGGGTAATGACCAAAATCCGACATTTATCCGACATTTATAGCATATTTTTGACATCCAGTGCCTTTTTTCTATA
>CANOFI010000024.1 GCA_947565255.1 uncultured Lachnospiraceae bacterium | reverse complement strand
ACGGCAAAAGTTACTCCTGAGGAAATGGGGGATGTACCGCACTATCTCATTGATAATTATATCTTCACTTTCCGCATTTATGAACCGTGCAAAACAGTCTGTGTAGTAACAATACAGTTTCAAGGCTGGAATCTATAAAACAAGTGTCAAACACATAAGATGGCCTGCATAAAATGATTTACACAAAACGGTCCACACAAAACGGTTTACGTAAAAATATTTTATGTAAACCAGCACCCGGGCAGCGTGTTATGACTGACCCGAATCGGCGGCTTGGGAACGTAGCCGTTCAATTCTAAACTTACATAATCAATAATTTCCGGTTTCACCGGTTTGTTGATTTCGATACCCCCGATGGGGTAGTCTGTTACCGGACGGGTCAAAACCTTTTCTAACCGGTAAAGTTCTTCCATACCATGTAATAGTTTCCCAAAGACAGGATATTTTCCAAGATGCTCCGGGCAGTCGCGAAGCGGAAAGAAAACCTCGCAGCCTGCTTCGCCAAGCTCGTCATAGCCTCCCATGCAGACGCATCCGGGGTGGGACGGCAGCGGTTTTAAGTGCGGATTCTGTTCAAATTCCCAGGGAATAAGATATCGGGCAGCTTCTTTGCCAAAGGCTGTATAGCTTAAATCAATCCAGGAGCCGGGGACAATGCGCTCAATCGCATGGTTGTCGTAGACCTTATGCTGAACGGCATAAATAAAGCTGTTTACTGTATTTGGAGCTGCTTCAGGCAGCAGTTCTATGGCGATTTCCGAACCATTTGCCATGTGCATGGCAGCAATGGGGTTGTTTGTTTGATTGGTTGACATAATAATTCCTCCCGGAAAGATAGTTTATTTTTTCACCATTATATATGATTGATGGTGAAAGTTGCAAGTGAAAATTCACGACTATGGAAATAATGGGTCAATGGCAGGGGTGGAACAAAGAAAAGAAGGAGAGACAAAGGAGGGGAAAACAAAAGAGGGGAAAACAAAGGAGGAAAAACAAAAGAGGGGAAAACAAAGGAGGAAAAACAAAAGAGGATTATCATAATTACAAGACTTATTATGGGATGAAAAGGTACAATGGACGCTTGTTCAGCCTTGTAATATAAGGGCAGGAATGGTATACTATAATCAGCAGGAGGGGAATCGGTGGTTCATGAAAAAGAAAACACGGCAATTAAAGCCGGATACGGTATTGAAAAATTACTGGAGTGATAACGGGCGGTTTGCAGATCTGTTCAACGCAGTTCTCTTCAGTGGGGAGCAGAGGATTTGTCCCGGTGAATTGGAGGATGCAGATACAGAACAATCCACAATACTGGAAAACAGGGAATATGCACAGAGCATACAGGCAGCAAGGGATGTCATCAATATACAGAAGGTCTCAGGCGCTCTTGGCGCGCAGTTTGTGATGTACGGTCTGGAGAATCAGGAGAGGATTCACTATGCAATGCCCATGAGAGTCATGGGTGTGGACTATGCGGCATACAAAAAGCAGTACGATGCCAATGCAGGAAAGTACCGCGACAGCAGGGGCATGAATGAGGATGAATATCTGTCAAAAATGAAACGGGCGGACAGATTGATTCCCGTGATAACCATAGTTGTGTACTATGGGGAGAAACCGTGGGACGGGGCGACCTCGCTTTGCGGGATGCTGGATATCCCGCAGTGGCTGGAACACGCGGTCAGTGACTACAGGATGAACCTTGTGGAGGCAAGGGTGAATACATTAAAGCTCCAAAATACCGACAATGTAGATTTATTTAACCTTCTGGAGATATTGCTGGACAAAAGCAGTCCGCTGAAGGAAATAAAGGAAAAGGCGATTGCATATGCGGAGGAGCATAAGGTGGACAAATCTGTGATTATGACAGTTGCAGGGGCAGCAAACACAAGGATTGATTACAAGGCTTTTGAGATAGGAGATGGTAAGATGTATACTGTGTTTGAAGAGATTGCAAAAGAAAATGAAAGTAAAGGCAGAATTGAAGGTAGGATTGAGGGCAGGCTTGAAGGTGAGGCAAAGGGAATTATTGTGGTAGGATTCGAGTTGGGACTTTCTGAAACTGAAATTTTAGAAATGCTGCAGAAAAAATTAAATGTACCAAAGGAAAAAGCGCAGGAGTATATAGAAATATTTGGCAGACAGACGGTATAAGGCAGAGTACCCATAAAGGTCATAGGATACCTCTGAAGTAGACAGACAAAATATAAAAATCTGTTACTTTGGAGGTGTTTTTTTAAATAAAATATGATATAATCTTGATTACTTAAAAATAGTCGTACAGGCAGCAGGTATCGTATTTGCTGCTGTGGAAAATAAAGGAGGAAGCTGAAATGGAAGAGAAACAGAAGCGGGCCAATGTAATCAGGACAATTGTATCCTCGCTGCGTCTGGTTGTGCTGTCCGGAGGCGGAAAGTACCTTGCATTTACGTTTATCTGGCTGGTTATGGGTGCGTTTACGTCATTTACGGCCGTGTTTCAGAAGAATTTTATCAATGAGGCGGCAGAGGTCCTTGGCGGGAGCCAGACAGCCTGGGGCGCGGCAGCCATGTGGCTTTCCATATGGGGAGGCGTTGAGCTTTTGGTGGCCTTAATCGGCATTGTTTCGGTAAAGGTGCAGTACCGTATGTGGGGCCGTGTGGAGCTGTTTGTGCAAAATGGAATCATGAACAAGGTAGCAAAGGTAAAGCTGGCTTATTTTGACGATGTTAAAACACACCAGATGCTTGATTTTGTAAAAGGACATTTGGAGGACCGGATTTCGAGGGTCGTAAATGCAGCCACATATACGCTCCATGCGGCGGTGCAGTGTGTGACAACCGGGCTGATTATCGCACATGAGAGCATTCTGGTGGCAGCCATTATCCTCTGTTCGGCAGTGCCCTCTGTGCTGATTCGGCACATGCAGACAGAGGAAACCTACTGGGATACGATGAAAAATTCCCATGAAAACCGGTTCCAGAACTATGTCAGCTGGCTTTTATACCGCAAAAAATACATCAAAGAAATGCAGTTTTATAATTTATTCGATTACATATTAGGCCGGTATGACCAGTCGGTGAAAATCATGCAGGGCACGCAGGAAAAGACAATGAAAAAATACAGCGCTATCAATGTGCTGGCAAGTCTCATTAATTATGCGGCAATCGGTGTGTCCCTTATTCTGATTGTGACGCGGATTTACAAAGGGCAGCTGGGCGTAGGCTCCTTCGTGCTGATATATACATCGGCCAGAAATCTGCAGTCCTCTGTAAACCAGCTGTTTTTGAATCTGCTTTCTATCGGGGATGAGGGACGTTATATTGAGCATTATTTTGAAGTGATGGAGTATGAGGAAGAAGGGGGCACAAGTGAGACGGATTCTGGAAAAGGGCAGGAGGCCGGAAGGCAGCCGGATATGCCTGACAGCGTGGATATTGAATTTAAGCACGTCACATTTGCCTATCCGCAGACGGAGCAGACTGTCTTAAAGGACATTAATCTTACAATCAGGCAGGGCGAAAAAATTGCAATTATCGGGGAAAATGGTTCCGGAAAAAGCACTTTTATAGCCCTTTTGACGGGCCTTTACCAGCCGGTTGAGGGAGAGATACTGGTAAATGGGGTAAATATTGCCAATAACCTGCCGCTTCTTCGCGAAAATCTTTCCTGTACCTATCAGAATTTTGTGCATTATGAAATGTCTGTTGCGGACAATATTGCGCTTGGAGATCTGGCGCATGAGCACTCCCGCGCCGATATTGAACAGGCGGCCAAAAAAGCCGGGCTCTACGATGAAATTATGGCAATGCCGAAGGGATTTGACACGCATCTCGGCACATTTGAGGAGGGCGGACGGGACCTGTCAGGCGGGCAGTGGCAAAAGCTGGCAATGGCGAGAAATCTTTTAAAGGAGCGTGCGAAAATTATGATACTGGACGAGCCGACCGCAGCTTTGGATCCGGTAGCAGAATCCAATCTTTACAGGGAGTTTCAGGACCTTACGGAGGACAGGACCGTTTTGCTCATTTCCCATCGCCTGGGGGCAACCAGGCTTGCCGACCGCATTCTCGTGTTTCATGAAGGACAGATTGTGGAGGATGGAACGCATGAACAGCTGACGAAGATGGATGGCTATTATAAACAGATGTATCATGCGCAGGCACAGTGGTATGTATAGGAGGTAGTTATATGAAACAGAAAGAAAAAGGAACGTTTTGGGAAGAATTTCGAAAACAGCGCAGCGGTTTTGCATATGGCATGAAGCAGGCATGGGAGATTGACAAAAAATGCCTGTGTCTGTGGTTTGGTTTTTCTTTTCTGGGTGCGCTGCTTCCGACTTTTTTTCTGGCGCTGACAAAGGCTGTGGTGGATGATATTACAAAACAGATTGGAATGCACGCCAGCCTGAATAAGGCAATTGGGCTTATTGTTGTATTAGCGGCGGTTATGTTCTGCAGCACGGTTTATGCACTGCTTCCCCAGCTTTTTAATTTTATTGCGAGGCGCGTTTACGGGGTGGCTGTTCATAAAATGCTTGGAGAGAAGGTGCGCAATATTCCGCTCCGCTGCTTTGATGATAAACAGACGGCCGATGATATGGAGGCAATTAAGACCAAGACAAATACCATTGTCTGGTTTCTGAGCAGTGCGATTGAGTTATTTGGCAACCTTGTGTCTCTGGCAGGCATTCTTGTGCTGGCGGCTTCCACATCGTTTTTTCTCGTATTGGCGGCGCTGGTTTTTCTTGCTTTCGTTATTCCTGTCGGTTATCAAAATTCACAGAAAAGCTATGAATTTTGGGAAAAGGAGAGGAATAACTGGCGGCATATGGATTATTATTTTCACCTGATGTTTAATACTGACGCGGCAAAGGAAGTGCGCGTGCTGGGGTTGAGAGAGATTCTGAACCGGCGTTGGAGGCAGATTGAAGAGCCCTTTTTAAAACGGAGGCTGGCCAATGAAGAACGCCGCCGGAGAAGTTTTGACTTGATTACGTTGTTTGCGACTGTCAGTAAATTTATCATCTTGTTTATCGGTTTGTGGCTCATACAGAAGGGCAGGCTGCAGCTGGGCGGACTGACGCTTTTTGTCTCCGTGTTTGAACAGATTCAGTCGGGCTGCACAAGGCTTGGACGGCAGATTTCTTCATTGCTGGAATGGTGCAGCGACCTGTATTTTACAAAGAAAGTATTTTCAACGGATTATCAGAGCCTGGTCCCGGCGGCGAAGGAGGATGCACGTATTTTGCCGACGCCGGTAAAGAAGGGAGAGCCTCCCATTGTGTTTGAATTAAAGGACGTCAGCTTCTATTACCGCGAGGATAAGAAGGCGCTTGACCATATCAGCCTTACCATCCGGCAGGGGCAGACTGTGGCGTTAGTCGGGGCGAACGGAGCCGGCAAGAGCACGCTTGTAAAACTGCTGCTCGGCATTTGTGTGCCGACAGAAGGGCAGATGTTCTTTAAGGGAAAACATTATTCCAAATGGAGTCGTGAGGAAATTGTGAAAAACATTGGTGTGACCTTTCAGGATTTTGTCAAATTTGAACTGATGATCCGGGAAAATATTGCATTTGGGGATATCACAAAGGTAGATGAGGATGAAGTACTGATGGACGCTGCGAAAAAAGGCGGAGCAGATAAGCTTGTGGAGCGGTTTGACGATGGCCTGGACCATTATATGGGGCGCTGGTACAAGCAGAAGAGCAGTCTGTTTTCCGGCGGGGAATGGCAGCGGCTGGCTGTGTCCAGAGCGCATTTGAGCGACCGCGGAATTCTGATTATGGATGAGCCGGCAGCGGCGCTCGACCCGATTGCAGAACTGCAGCAGTTCCAGAATATCCGGAATACGATCAAGGACAGAACATCAGTTCTGATCTCGCACCGGATTGGCTTTGCAAGGCTTGCGGATCTGATTGTCGTGTTGGAGGAAGGAAAGCTTGCGGAGATTGGGCAGCATGAAGAGCTGATGGAGAAAAAGGGAATATATTACCGGATGTTCAGCGAGCAGGCAGGCTGGTATCAGAATGGGTGACGGACGGAATAATCCGTAATATACAGGTAATTGATGAGTGCCGTAAACACTGCACTGGCAGGAAAGGAGGAGAAGGTACGGATGAAAAAAGCAATGAAGGTATTTGGCTGGCTTCTGCTGACGGCCGCGATAGCTGCATTTTGTATCTGGGATGAGAACTGGAATTCACTGACAGAATATCTGGTAAAGCTTGGCTTAATCGGGATGATTTTCGTGGCAGCATTCTTTTTTTCGCAATGGGATGCAAGAAAAGATAAGAAGATGGGGCGTGAATTTTTTCAGCAAGTAAAAAATGACAGATCCGGTTATATTTACCGCACAGCTCCGGGCATGAAGGGCTTTCTCATTGCAATGATATTTTTTATGTGGGCATGTGTATATGGGTTCGGGGCGCTTGCATGTACGGCAGGGGCGGCTGAGGATGCGCCGGAGGTGATGCGCTGGTGGTTTGGAGGGGGAAGCGTATTTTGTATTTTGTTTACACTCCTGATGCTGTTTGGATTTTCCTCAATATGGACGACCGTTTATTTTAATTCGGAGAGAATTCTGATTGTCTGCCGAATGAAAAAACGCATGGTTGTATGGGAAGAGATCGGGGAATTGCGCGTGCGGTTTTCAAAAGTGCAGGTCTATGACCGCAATGGGGAACGTTTGTTTGGATTAAGTCCGGCATTTTTGGGATATGAGGAGTTTTGCCGGCTGTACTGGCAGCGGTTTCCCTACAGTAATGTGGAACTGCCGAGACCGCTGCCCAGATAAGGAGACGGCAGATTTTTTGGAGGGGCTGTCGCAAAAATAAACACAGATAAAATATATGTGCTATAATATTTTGTGTTGTATGCGATATGTTGCATTTGGACGCTGTTTTTTGATTGCTCCATGCTCGTAACAGAAGAGGTGGCAGGAGATTAAAAAGTTCGTGCAGGCTTATTTATTAAATAGAGTGCATGACTGGGAGACAGAAGAAAGGAGACAGAAAGTGGAAATCAGAAAAGCAAAAACAGAGGACATTCCGCAGATTATAAATCTTTTGTATCAGGTGCAGAAGGTGCATTCGGACAAACGGCCGGATTTATTCCGGCCGGGCGGAAAAAAATATACGGAATCACAGGTGGAGACTATTTTAACGGACAGCAGCAGGCCGGTATTTGTTGCAGTGGAGGAAGGCATGGTGACAGGCTATGCGTTCTGCATACTGCAGCAGGCTGGGGGCGGAAGTCTGCAGGACAGGAAAACGCTGTATATTGATGATTTGTGTGTGGACCAGAATCAGAGGGGACAGCATATTGGTACAGGCCTGTACCGTCATGTGCTGCAATTTGCCAAATGTATCGGCTGCTATAATGTCACGCTGAATGTGTGGGCGTGCAATGAAGAGGCTATGAAGTTTTATCAGGGATGCGGATTGACCATACAAAAGTATGGTATGGAAACGATTATTTAAACAAAATTGTATTTTGAAAATTTGTTTTCAGAATTTTATTGCAAGTTTCTTTTATATGTGGTATAAATTATATATAAAATTGTAAGAAAATACGTGTTTTGTGATGGAATGCATAAACATGTACAGAGTATATTAATACAAGAGCGTGCAATGTAAAAGAAATATAAAAAGGAAGGGAGCTAATGTATGAAAAGGAAACTGATATCTCTTGGAGTGGTGGGCATCCTCACGGCCGGCATGTTGGCGGGGTGCAGGGATGATGCAGGCAGCAGGGAGAAGCTGGAGGTAAAGGACGACAGTGTCAAAAAGTATTATGAACTTACCGGAGAGGAAGGGGATAAAGATATTACGGTTTCGTGGTGCGTAATCGGGGGAAAAGATGAATATTACCAGAATTACTGGAAGGAGATGAAGGGGCTGCGCGCGATTCAGCAGATTACCGGTGTCAACATTGATTTTCAGGTGAAGGTGAGTTATGATGATTACGTGCAGATGTTTACTGCCAAAAATTATCCGGATGTCATTACGGCGAACAATCTGTCAAAATATCCCGGACGTATGGCAGGGATGTATACGGATGGGGTGTCCGTGCGCCTCAATGAGTATATGGATGAGTGGATGCCGAATTTTAGCTGGATTGTGGAAGAATTCCCGCAGATTGCGCAGGATATCCGCCTGGATGACGGAACGTATTCTTATGTGGGGGCATTTTTTGACATTAATGACGAAGAGGACCGCATATCCTCCTCTGAATTTGGTCTGG
This sequence comes from uncultured Lachnospiraceae bacterium, assembly GCA_947565255.1. Classification (GTDB taxonomy): domain Bacteria; phylum Bacillota; class Clostridia; order Lachnospirales; family Lachnospiraceae; genus JAAVZI01. The sequence goes on along the minus strand of CANOFI010000024.1, from coordinate 6,382 downwards.
CTATCCGCAAGGACTGGCTGAATGCCATGGGGTATGAAAAGGTGCCTGAGACAATGACGGAGTGGTATCAGGTGCTTTTGGATTTCAAACGGAATGACCCGAACGGCAACGGGGAACAGGATGAAGAACCGGTCTGCCTTGCGTCCTCTGCGTGGAAATATTTCCTTCCCGCATATGGGATTGACGATGATCCCAGCATTCTTGTTGATGAGAATGGCAACGAGACGGTAATTTATGGTTATATTACGGATAATTATAAGCAGTATCTGGAGGAGTTCCGCAAGTGGAATGCAGACGGGCTGATTTATAATATGTTTGAAAACACTTCCCTGGAAAAACGGGATGAGAAGGTGCTGGGCAATCTTGCAGGAGCGTGGAAGGGGGAAGCGCAGCATTTTGACGAGAGCAACGACAGCTCTTATATTTCAAAATTAAGGGAGATTGTGCCGGAGGCAGAGTTCGCAGCATGTCCGTGGCCCAAAACGGCGGATGGTTATCAGTGGTGTTTCGCGGACATCAATTCCTGTTCCTCTGACTCTACTGTGATTACAGCCAAGGCGGTGGAGCATAAAACAGACAAAGCAGCAGCGTATGTGATTGATTATATGCTTGGGGAAAATGGAAGCAGATATTTAACATGGGGAATTGAGGGCGAAAGTTATGAAGTGAAAAACGACAAAAAGGTTTTGAAGAAGGGGATGGAAGATAAGGTGAACTTCCACGACAAAAGCCTTCCGAAAAAATATACGTATGCAGACCCGATTACGGTTATGTTCCCGCAGTTCGGCGAGCTTTCCGAGTATATCCAAAGCTGCCAGACGGAAGAATATAACAAGGCCTGTGAGGTGTGGGCAAAAGGAGATACCACGTATAAAGTATCTGCAGCCTGTCAGTTAAATGTCGACCAGATCCGCGAGGTGAACGATATGGAAGACAATATGAAAAATTATATCCGCAAGATGCGCCAGAATTTTATTATAGGAAGAGCGCCGCTGACAGAATTCGACACATATGTTGCACAGGTGAAGCAGCTTGGTGCGGATAAATATATTGAAGTGTGGACACAGGCATATCAGAACTATAAGACACGGTAATATTCAGGGAAATGCTGATTTAATTAAGGGATCCTCAGAAATAAGACACACTCTAAAGTTTTAGCCTGAAAATGTCGAAGAAATAATATACAGATATATGCGAAAGGGTGTGATGGTATGAAAATGGGTGAAACAAGATGGTTCACCGGGGATATTCTTGCAAATTTCATCAATACGCCGCAGAATAAGCAGATGGCGTTTCGTCCGTTTCAGAAAGAACAGGGCGTGGATAAGATAGCAGAAAAGAAAAAGCAGGCCAGAGAGCAGGCAATGGGGCTCATAAAAAATGTCTTTGAAGCAGAGAAGTCGATCGATGATGATTTGCAGGAGCGTGCCGGAAAAATCGAGACCTCCAAAGGAGAAATTGAAAAAGCTAAAGAGGAATTAAAGGCAATTGACCAGTACAAGGAAGGTTTAAAGGAGGAGTATGGGATTGCGCCGGACAGCCAGGAGCAAAAGGATTTGGAACTGTTGGAAAAACGCCGTGACAGTATGAAAATCGATTCCAATATTGAGTTGACAAAGGAAGAGCAGGAGCGTCTGGCCGTGATTGATGAGCAGGGGCTCACAGATTACCAGAGACGTTCGCTGGAGCAGGATTCCTATGGAGATGTATTTCGTAAGACGATTGATGAGAATACGAAAGTGATTTTAGAAGAGCAGATTATTATGCGCGAGATCGGATTGGAAAGGCTGAAAAGCAATCCGATGGTGGAAGCATCCAAGCAGGCAGAGGGGATTATGCAGGCTGCCAATAAAGAAATATTAAGTATGATTCTTCAGGATGGAAAAGAAAAAGTTGATGAGGATATGGCAGAAACCAAGGAAAAAATTGAGGATGCCAAGGAAGAGCAGGAAGAGACAGAAGAGCAGATTGAAAAGATTCAGGAAAGGGCAGAAGAGATGGAGGCCGTTTATGACCGACAGAAAGAGGAACATGAGAACAGTAAGGTGGATTTGCCGGATCTTGTGACAGAAAAGCTGCTCGAGCTGGATTCTGTGAAGTCAGACGTACAGCAGGAAGTGGATAAGATGATGACCGATATGAAGCTGCTTGCAGAAGACCTGAAGGGAAACGTTGTGGATATACCTACATAAAAAAAGTTTTTTTGATAAGGTATAAATATAAACTATTGTATCAACTATATAGAAATAACAAGACAGGAGGTAATAAGAAATATGACACAGGATGAAAAGCTAGATATGCTGTTGAAGGAGATGGAGAATATCAACAAGCGCCTGGATAAGCAGGATGAGCAGTTAGACTATATCGTGGCAAGACTGAATCATATGCGCGAAAAAGCACATGCACAGCGGGCTGAAAAGACTGCATGGCCGAAATAGCAGAGCGTATCCACGAAAGGCGCATGACTTAAGAATGTGTCTGGAGTGGCATTTACAAATCCCGCAATTGACAAATAGTAGCATACGTATTAGAATAAAAGTAGCTATTCACATAGTTACTTTTATTTATTATGTAAACCGACCAGGAGGAGTTATCATGCTAGATATGAAGTTTGTCCGCGAGAATCCGGACATTGTAAAGCAGAATATAAAAAATAAGTTTCAGGACCAGAAACTGCCGCTGGTGGATGAAGTGATTGACTTGGATGAACAGTGCAGAAAAGCACAGCAGGAGGCAGATACCCTTCGGGCAGAAAGAAAGAAATTATCCAAACAGATTGGCGCGCTGATGGGGCAGGGCAAAAAGGAGGAAGCGGAAGAAATCAAGGCAAAGGTTAATAGCTTTGCCGAGCGTCTCGACGAAATTGCAGAACAGGAGACAAACTTGCGTGAGGAAGTCAGAAAGCGGATGATGCTGATTCCGAATATCATTGATGAGAGTGTTCCGATTGGAAAAGATGACAGTGAGAATGTGGAACTGCAAAAATATGGGGAACCATTTGTGCCGGAATTTGAGGTGCCGTATCACACTGAAATAATGGAGAAGCTGAAAGGCATTGATTTGGAAGCGGCCAGAAGAGTGGCGGGCAACGGTTTTTACTATCTGATGGGGGATGTTGCAAGACTGCATTCAGCAGTCATTTCTTATGCGAGAGATTTTATGATTGACCGGGGATTTACGTACTGCGTGCCTCCGTTTATGATTCGCAGTGATGTTGTAACCGGTGTGATGAGCTTTGAAGAGATGGACGCCATGATGTACAAGATTGAGGGCGAAGATTTATATCTGATTGGGACAAGCGAGCATTCTATGATTGGAAAGTTTATTGACACGATTCATAAGGAGGAGCTGCTTCCCTATACGCTGACCAGCTATTCCCCGTGCTTCCGCAAGGAGAAGGGTGCACACGGGATAGAGGAGAGGGGTGTATACCGCATTCACCAGTTTGAAAAGCAGGAGATGATTGTCGTCTGTAAGCCGGAGGAAAGCAAGATGTGGTTTGAAAAGCTATGGCAGAACACGGTGGATTTGTTCCGTTCTCTGGATATTCCGGTCCGTACGCTGGAGTGCTGCTCCGGCGATCTTGCAGATCTCAAGGTGAAATCCATTGATGTAGAGGCATGGTCACCGAGACAGAAAAAGTATTTCGAGGTGGGAAGCTGTTCGAATCTGGGTGACGCACAGGCAAGGCGTCTGCAGATACGCGTGTCAGCTAAGGACGGAAAAAAATACTTTGCACATACACTGAATAATACAGTTGTTGCGCCGCCGCGCATGCTGATTGCATTTTTGGAAAATAACTTAAACGAAGACGGCAGCATCCGCATTCCGGAGAAATTAAGACCGTATATGGGCGGGAAGGAAGTTATAAGATAAGTGGGGAGCTGAACCTGCATCGGTATATGTAAGCGTGTTTGGCATGGATGAATTTTTAAACATGTGAGAGAGCATCACTGGGTGATTTTCAATATGTGTTGTTCAAAATAGATTTTGCGTAAATAGTTCAGGGAATTATGAACTGTTTTGCCGGATGAAGAGTAGATAAATAAAAACTATACTAAATACAATCCATATAGGAATAGTAGGAAATAAACATATGGGATAAAGGCAGGGTGAAAGTATGAAAAAGTTAGAGGATTATGTAGTCAGCATTCCGGATTTTCCGGAGGAAGGAATTATTTTCCGTGATGTGACAGCTATTTTACAGGATGCGGATGGGCTTAAGCTTGCCATAGACGGGCTTTTGGATATTTTGAAGGATGTGGACTGCGATATTATACTGGGGGCGGAGTCGAGAGGCTTTATTTTCGGTATGCCGGTGGCATACGAGTTGCATAAGGCGTTTGTGCCGGTACGTAAGAAAGGGAAGCTTCCAAGGGAAGTGATTTCGAGGGATTATGAGCTGGAGTATGGAATGGCAACTTTAGAGATACACAAAGACGCAATCCTTCCCGGTCAGAAGGTTGTCATCATTGACGACCTGATTGCAACAGGCGGGACGATAGATGCTATCACAAAGATGGTAGAGGAACTCGGAGGCGAGGTCGTAAAGGTTGCATTTGTGATGGAACTGGCGGGATTGAAGGGAAGGGAAAAGCTGGCAGATTATGATGTGGTTTCCCTGATTCGTTATGAAGGGAAATAAGGTAAAATAATTGTATTTTTGTCCCTGAAGATTTTATCAATCAGGTCGTATAAATGAGTTGGAATTTTTTAGAACAATTTATTATTGTTTAAATTATATGAATTGCACAAATTGAATATACAATTAACATAATATGGTGGTTTTGAGGCAGCAGATATCGGATTGAGGAAGAGAAGGAGGAAGTATGTTAGGAATTATAGGAGCAATGGACCAGGAGGTCGCTGAGATAAAAGAACGTATGGAGCAGGTGACGGTTGAAAAAAAAGCATCCATGGAATTTTACAAAGGAGTTCTCTGCGGAAAGGATGCAGTCGTGGTTCGCTGTGGAATCGGAAAGGTGAATGCAGCAGTGTGCACGCAGATTTTAATTGGAGAGTTTGGTGTGGATGCAGTAATTAACACCGGGATTGCCGGTTCCCTGGATGCGGCAATTAATATTGGCGATGTGGTAGTGTCAGGCGATGTCATTCACCATGATATGGATGCGACTGGTTTTGGATATCCAGTCGGACAGATTCCGCAGATGCAGGTATTCAGCTTTGAGGCGGATGAGAAGCTTCGCCGGCTGGCCAAAGAGTGCTGTGAGCGGGTGAATCCGGATATCAGTGTATTTGTGGGGCGCGTGGCAAGCGGGGACCAATTTATTTCGGATAAAAATACGAAACAGCGGATTGTATCGAACTTCAAGGCGTCCTGTACGGAAATGGAGGGGGCGGCAATTGCACAGACAGCATATCTGAACAACATTCCGTTTCTGGTTATCCGTGCAATTTCAGATAAGGCAGATGACAGCGCGCATATGGATTATTCAACATTTGAGGCGCAGGCAATTAAAAATTCCGTAAACTTAATCATAGAAATGGCAGGTAAATATTAATGGAAAAAATAGCAAGTTTTCAGGTCAATCATTTGACATTACTTCCCGGGATTTATGTGTCCAGAAAAGATCATGTGGGAAATGAAACGGTGACAACCTTTGATATCCGTATGACAAGGCCGAATTTTGAGCCTGTGATGAATACGGCGGAGGTGCATACACTCGAACATCTCGGCGCGACTTTTTTGAGAAATCATGAAGAGTATAAAGATAAGACAATTTATTTTGGACCTATGGGATGCCGGACAGGATTTTATCTTCTTCTTGCGGGCAATTATGAGTCAAAAGATATTGTGCCGCTGGTAAAGGAAATGTATGCATTTATGCGGGATTTTGAGGGAGAGGTTCCGGGTGCGGCAGCGAGAGACTGTGGGAACTATCTTGACATGAACCTTCCGATGGCAAAATATGTGGCCGGAACGTTCTGCGAAGTGTTAGAAAAGATGGATGAGAGCCGTTTGTCATATGCGCCGTAGCTCTTTTCAGATACGCTCTAGGATAGTTTTGTAATGATTAAATATATTATAATCAGGATGACAAAAATAAGTTTCAGCTTTTCAAAAATGGAAAAATCGTTGTAGGAAAGGCGTTGCTTTTTTTCAGAGATTATTGTTCTGGAATGCGCCGGCGGTGTATCAGTGTGATTTTTTCTTGCAGTTCTAAGTAATTTGTCCGCTTTCTCATGTGCGGCGCTTATATGTGCCTGAAAGGGTTTTTTTAGTTGTTCCAGGGCTTCTTTGTCATGCTCTTTGGCGGCTTCAATATCCTCCTTCATGGCGGAAAGAATCTGCGATTTGGCAGAGAGGATTTCTGCTATATTATTCTATGTTTTTTTAAATTTTTAATGCAAAAGATAGAAA
>CANOFI010000023.1 GCA_947565255.1 uncultured Lachnospiraceae bacterium | reverse complement strand
ACAAAAGATACAATATCAATGCCAAAAGATATTGAACATCTTTATGTAGTATGTGAGGCAAGGAAAAAAATGCAGGTGCTCCGAAGCGTGATTTCTGCGGTGGATTCAAAAAAAACCATGGTATTTATCAATCGTGCATATGATATTGACACGGCGACCTCCAGACTGAAGCATCACAGCTATTCTGCGGATTGCCTGCATGGCTCTGAGCGGAAAGAGGTCCGTAAGCACGTGGTGGAAAATTTTCGCAAAGGAAACATCCGTATTCTTGTCGGGACAGATATTGCGGCAAGAGGGCTGCATTTTGACGATGTTGATGTGGTAGTGCAGTACAGCATTCCGGAGGATACAAAGAATTATCTGCACCGTGCCGGCAGATGCGGGAGAAATGGCAGAAAAGGCACGAGCATCAGCATCGTGACAGAAAAAGAACTTCCGCTGCTTTGGGCATGCAGAAAAGCATTTGGAATACAAATGCAGGAATGTGTGCTGAAAAACGGCAGGCTGGTTTCGGTGCATGAAAAATTTCCACAGAGAGAAAAAATAAAGAAAAAGCCGAAGAATACAGACAGATGGAAGGGGAAACATCCGCAGAAACATCCGGATAAAAAAGTGAAACCGAAAAATAAATCAATAAAAAAAGGAAATAAAAAACAGAATCAAAAATAAAACGCAGAAAAATTTTTTCAAAAATTTGACGCAAAACTATTGACAAAAGATAAAAATGCAGAAAATATAAAAATATAGTTGACAAACAAGGAAAAATGTGCTAACATAACATTCGTTGTGAGAATAAAGTAGAGTATCCACTCTCACCTTAGCACGCAGAAATCGTGACTCGGGTACATAATTCAGATACATGTATTTTGTTATGGGAATAACAAGGTATTTTTGTGTGAGAATGAAAAGGTGGATCGATGTTTTATCCACCTTTTTTTGCTTTATAAAAATTTGTTTCATGATTTTTATGAAGTGAAAATACAATTACAATTATAATAAAAAAGCAAAAAAACATGGAGGTGTATACCCATTAGCGAATTAATGATTAATGAGCAGATTAGAGACAGAGAGATTCGTGTGATTGGTGAAGACGGAGAGCAGTTGGGAGTTATGTCCGCAAGGGATGCAATGAAGCTTGCACAGGAGGCGGATTTGGATTTGGTGAAGATTGCTCCTGCGGCAAAGCCGCCGGTATGTAAAATAATTGATTACGGAAAGTACCGGTATGAGATGGCGAGGAAAGAAAAAGAGGCAAGAAAGAAGCAGAAAGTCATCGATGTAAAGGAAGTAAGGTTATCCCCCAATATCGAGGAGAATGATTTGAATACCAAGGCCAGCGCTGCCAGAAAGTTTATCGTAAAAGGAGATAAGGTAAAGGTTACACTGCGGTTCCGGGGACGGGAGATGGCCCATATGCAGACGAGTAAGCATATTTTAGATGATTTTGCAGAAAAGCTGTCGGACGTGGCAGCGATAGAGAAGGAGCCGAAGCTGGAAGGCCGCAGCATGATCATGTTTTTAGCGAAAAAGAAATAGGAGGCAGATTGCATAGTGCAATTTGACATATAATTGTATAACAGTTGAAGGAGGAAAATGTTATGCCAAAAATGAAGACAAGCAAATCAGCAGCAAAGCGTTTTAAGAAAACCGGAACAGGCAAATTAAAGAGAATGAAGGCGTACAAGAGCCATATCTTAACAAAAAAGAGTGCAAAAAGAAAGAGAAATCTTAGAAAATCAACCATTGCAGACGCAACCAATGTTAAGAACATGAAGAAAATTTTACCATATATTTAATGGGAATATCGAAGAAAAGGAGGATTATTTGAGATGGCTAGAGTAAAAGGCGGAATGAAGGCAAAAAGGCGTCACAATAGAGTATTAAAGCTTGCAAAGGGCTATAGAGGAGCAAGGTCCAAACAGTACCGGGTGGCTAAGCAGTCCGTAATGAGGGCGCTTGCTACATCTTACAGGGGCAGAAAAGAGAAGAAGCGTCAGTTCAGAAGACTCTGGATTGCACGTATCAATGCAGGTGCAAGGCTGAATGGGATTTCTTACAGCAAATTTATGTATGGTCTGAAGCTTGCCGGCGTAGAAATGAACAGAAAGATGCTGTCTGAGATGGCAATTAATGACGCGGATGGATTTGCAAAGTTAGCAGAACTGGCTAAATCTAAAGTTGCGTAAGCAGAATATTTCAGAGATATACCAAGATAAAAGGAAGGACCTTATACTGTTCTGGAACAGTATAAGGTTTTTTTTGTGCCTGCGGAATGATGGAAAAGCCTGAAAAAATAATATTGGTTTTATGTGGGATTTTGTGGAATTTATGGAGGGTGGATGCTGCATATAGAAAGAAAACCGCATAATCCGAAAGAAAAAGCATGTTTTCCAATGGCTGTCCCGACAAACATCCGAAGGAAAAACATTTCGAAAAAAATACGAAAAACTGTTGATTTTTTGTCCTATTAGTGGTAAAATGAGTTGGAACGGAAATAAAACAACATAATCAAACATATTTCAGTTAAGGAGGAACAGGATTAATGGCAAATGAATACGAAATTAAGAAACAAATCTGCGAGATCGGCAAACGAATCTACGACAGAGGTATGGTAGCAGCAAATGACGGTAACATTTCCGTGAAATTGAGCGACAATGAATTCCTGTGTACACCGACGGGAGTATCCAAGGGATTTATGACGCCGGAGTACATATGTAAGGTAGATGCGGAGGGGAATGTTCTTCAGGCGAACGGCAATTTCAGACCATCATCTGAGATTAAAATGCATATGAGAGTCTATAAGTGCAGACCGGATGTAAATTCTGTTGTGCATGCACATCCTTCCTATGCGACGAGCTTTGCAATTGCCGGAATTCCTCTGACAGCACCGATTATGCCGGAGGCAGTCATTGCGTTAGGATGCGTTCCGATTGCAGAATATGGCACACCATCCACCAATGAGATTCCGGATGCAGTTGAGAAGTATCTGCCATATTACGATGCGGTACTGCTGGAGAATCACGGCGCATTGTCCTTCAGTGTGGATTTGTTATCTGCTTATCACAAGATGGAATCCCTGGAATTCTATGCTGAATTATTATATAAGGCACGTCAGTTAGGCGGACCGAAGGAGCTTTCCGAGGCACAGGTCCAGAGACTGTACGAAATCAGAAGACAGTTTGGCCTTCCGGGCAAGCATCCGGCTAATCTCTGTGCAGAGCTGGGCGGAAAATGCGGCGGCGGATGCCATGCGCACTGCGGTTCTTCCTCCTGCAGTTCCAAGCCGTCAGGCGATGCAGATGTGGAGAAGATTGTAGCTGAGGTGACAAAGAAGATTTTATCCCAGATGAAATAACGAAGTTGAGAGGTGCCAGATATGACAGAACAGGAAATAAAAGATGTTGTCCGCGGCGTCCTGAGGAATATGGGAACAGATACGAAGGCGGATGTGCAGACCGCAGCACCGTCAAAGCTGATGGGTATTTTTGAGGATATTGAGGATGCCATTGCGGCTGCAAAAAAAGCCCAGAAGGAAATTCAGCCGATGCCGCTTGAATTCAGGGAAAAAATCATAGCCAATATCCGGAAGAAAACATTGGAAAATGCAAAGACACTGGCTGAGATGGGCGTGGAAGAAACGAAGATGGGCAACGTAGGCCACAAGATTTTAAAACACCAGCTCGTGGCTGAAAAGACGCCCGGAACAGAAGACTTATCAACAGTCGCATGGTCAGGAGACCGGGGACTGACTTTAGTAGAGCAGGGACCGTTCGGTGTGATTGGAGCGGTAACTCCGTCCACGAATCCGTCGGAGACGGTAATCTGCAACTCAATTGGCATGCTGGCTGCCGGCAATGCCGTTGTGTTCGCACCGCATCCGGGAGCAAAAAATGTTTCGAATTTTGCAATTGACCTCGTGAATCGTGCCAGCGTAGAGGTCGGAGGACCGGAAAACCTTGCGGTGGCGGTAATGAATCCGACAATAGAGGTTAGTGAGACGATTTTTAAGCATAAAGACATTTCCCTTCTGGTTGCAACCGGAGGACCGGGCGTTGTGACAAAGGTTTTATCCAGCGGCAAGCGCGCGCTGGGAGCCGGAGCGGGCAACCCGCCTGCATTTGTGGATGATACGGCGGATATCCAGAAGGCGGCAGAGGATATTGTTAATGGATGTACATTTGATAACAATCTGCCCTGTATTGCAGAAAAAGAAGTTGTTGCAATCGATACGATTGCAGACGAACTGATTTATCATATGGAACAGGTCGGATGTTACCACGCAAGCAAGGAAGAGGTAGAAAAACTGACACAGACGGTATTTGCGACAAAGAACGGGAAGAGGATTCTGAACCGTGCATGCGTAGGCCGCAGTGCAAAAGTGATTTTGAGCAAGATCGGCGTGACAGTGGGAGACGAGATACGTTGTATTATTTTCGAAGGGGACAAAACCCAGCCGATGATTGCAGAAGAGCTGATGATGCCGATTCTTGGCATTGTACGGGTGAAGGATGTGGACGAAGGAATTGCAACGGCCGTGGAATTAGAGCATGGCAACCGTCATTCCGCCCACATGCACTCAAAGAATATCGAGAATCTTACAAGATACGGAAAAGCGCTGGATACAGCAATTTTTGTAAAGAATGGTCCCTCTTATGCGGCACTTGGATTTGGCGGAGAAGGCTATCCGACCTTTACAATCTGCAGCCGTACCGGAGAAGGACTGACTTCTGCAAAAACATTTACAAAGAGCAGACGCTGCACAATGTGTGATGCGCTCTGTATTCGGTAAAGGAGTGTGAAAACGTGGATATAAATATTGAGGCAATTGTAAAGCAGGTATTGACAGAGATGAACGGCGGACAGGCGATAGGAAATGCGTCGGCAGCGCCTTCATCACAGGCAGGAAAAGCAATTCCAAAGACAGCAAGAGTTGCAATGTTAACTGCCCTGGAGCATTATGAAGTAAAGGAATTCCCGATTCCGGAGGTTGGAGACGACGACATTCTGGTGAAAGTGGAAGGATGCGGCGTCTGCGGAACGGATGCACATGAATTTAAGCGGGATCCCTTCGGACTGATTCCGGTGGCCCTGGGACATGAGGGTACCGGAGAAATCGTTAAGATGGGTAAGAACGTCAAGGTTGACAGCGCCGGCAAGCCGGTTTCTGTCGGTGATAAAATTGTTACCTGTATGATTTTCAAGGATGATGCGGATATCACCATGTTTGACCTGAATAAGAAAAATGTTGGCGGAGCGGATGTATACGGACTCCTTCCGGATGATGACGTACATTTGAACGGGTGGTTTTCGGATTACATACTGATTCGCGGTGCACTGGGTTCTACGTTCTTTAATGTAAGCGAGCTGGATTTGGACAGCCGGATTCTGATTGAGCCGTGTGCCGTTCTGGTGCATGCAGTAGAACGCGCAAAGACGACGGGCATCTTAAAATTCAACAGCCGTGTGGTTGTGCAGGGATGCGGACCGATTGGCCTAATCTGCATAGCGGTTCTGAAAACGATGGGCATACAGAATATTGTGGCAGTGGACGGCGAGCAGCAGCGTCTGGATTTTGCAAAGAAGATGGGCGCTTCGGATTCTGTGAATTTTATGCAGCATAAAGGGATTGAGGCACTGGCAGGTGCGGTGCAGGATGCATTCGGCGGTAAGCTTGCGGACTTTGCATTCCAGTGTACGGGTTCTCCGGCTGCACACAGCAACATTTACAAGTTTATCCGCAACGGCGGCGGCTTGTGTGAGCTTGGATTTTTCATTAACGGCGGCGATGCGACGATCAATCCGCACTTTGATATCTGCTCGAAGGAAATCACAACGGTTGGTTCCTGGGTGTACACATTGAGGGATTATGCAACGACCTTTGATTTCTTAAAGAGTGCAAAACAAATCGGGCTTCCGATGAGCGATTTGATTACCCACCGGTTCCCGCTGGAGAAGATTAACGAAGCGCATGTAACCAACCTGAATAAGGAAGGGTTAAAGATTGCCATCATCAATGAATAGAGATAAGGAGCGGTAGACAATGGAAGCAGTAGGTTTATTAGAAGTATATGGCTGCTGTGCGGCATTTGTGGCTGCAGATGCAGCGTGTAAGGCGGGCAATGTCCATATTGACGCCTTAGACAAAAACAAACCGGCGAATGCAGAGAAACTTCCGGTGCCGCTTGTAATGATCGTAAAGATGCGCGGCAGCGTAGCGGATGTGGAAGCTGCCATGGAGGCGGCCGAGGAGGCGGCCAGCAGCCTGACAGGAGTTGTGTCAAAGTATATCATTGCATCTCCGACGCAGGATACCGAAAAGCTGCTGAGAATCAGCGCCATCTGACAGTGAAATAACGAAAGACGAAAGATACAGATTGTAACAGCAAAAAGCAACATAAAATAATATAACGTATTATAACGTAATATAAAACAATATGTAATGTAAAGAAACATATAATTAGTATAATATAGCAGTAAAACAAGTACAGAGTAACCGTAAATAACATATAGCTGTAAAGACATAAAGCCACACAAAAAAGTGTAAAAGTAACAGAAATACAAGTACAAAGTAACAGTAAGGCAAGTACAAAGCAACAACATAATAAAAAAACAAAGAAAACAAACACAATCAATCTTAAGGAGGAATTTTATTATGACACAGGAAGCATTAGGTATGGTAGAGACAAGAGGTTTGGTAGCATCAATCGAGGCAGCGGACGCTATGGTAAAGTCAGCAGACGTTACTTTAGTGGGAACAGAGAAGATTGGTTCCGGTCTTGTGACAATCATGGTTCGCGGTGATGTGGGCGCCGTAAAGGCAGCTACAGAGTCCGGCGCTGCAGCAGCAAGCAGATTAGGCGAGCTGGTAGCGGTTCATGTAATTCCAAGACCGCACAATGATGTGGAAAAAATCTTACCGGTTATCAAATAATTGATGCAAAGAGTGGATGCTTATGAGCAAGAATGCGTTGGGATTAATTGAATTACCGAATTGCACGGATGCAATTGAGGCGCTGGATGTCATGCTGAAAACCGCAGATGTGAAATTTCTCACGTGGGAAAAGAAGCTTGGAGGAAGACTGGTGACAATTTTCCTCCAGGGGCAGGTTTCAGCCGTGACAGAGGCAGTGGAGGCGGCAAAGAAAAATGCAAAGGGAAATATTGTTGCAAGCTATGTGATTGCCAGTCCTCATGAAGAAACGATGCGTCTTGTTGAGCTGAGTGCAAAGAAAAACGGGGTAAAATAGGCCGGACAGCAGGCGCAGAGAAGCCACAGGAGTGAAAGTGCAGCAGGACCGGCAGTTAAGGAGGAAAAAGAATGGAACTTCAGGCATTAGGTATGGTAGAGACAAGAGGATTGGTTGCTTCGATTGAGGCGGCTGATGCGATGGTAAAGGCAGCAAATGTAGCTTTAATCGGAACAGAGAAAATCGGTTCCGGACTGGTAAGCGTTATGGTCCGCGGAGATGTTGGCGCAGTGAAATCAGCAGTGGAGGCAGGCTCTGCGGCTGCAGCAAAGCTGGGAGAGGTCATTGCCGTTCACGTAATTCCGAGACCGCATGACGATGTTGAAAAAATCCTTCCGCAGGTATAGTGAAGGAGTGACGATATGCAGGAACAATTAGTGCAGGAGATAACTTCCCGTGTCGTTGCGGCTTTACAGGGCAGCGGAATGGTGGAGGCGCCCAAAAGAGTACCAATCGGAGTCTCTGCTAGGCATGTGCATTTATGCCGGGAACATCTGGAAATCCTTTTTGGAAAGGGATACCAGCTCAATAAGAAAAAAGACCTGATGGGCGGGCAGTTTGCGGCACAGGAATGTGTAACCTTAGTAGGGACGAAGCTTCGTGCCATTGAGAATGTCCGCATCTTAGGTCCGGAAAGGAAAGCCTCGCAGGTGGAGGTCGCAAAGACAGACGCCATTCGTCTCGGCGTGAATCCGCCAATCCGGGAATCCGGGAATACCAGGGGATCCTCCCCGATTGCGCTCGTCGGACCAAAGGGCGCCATTTATCTGGAGGAGGGCTGTATTGTGGCAAAGCGTCACATTCATATGTCGCCGGCAGATGCGAAGCAGTTTGGCGTCGTGGACGGACAGACGGTGAAGGTACGTTTTGACAGCGGCCGCGGAGGTATATTCGAGGATGTACAAATCCGTGTGGATGAGTCATTTACATTAGAGATGCATATAGATACGGACGAGGCGAATGGTCTTGATGTCGGAAAGACTATGGGGATTTTGCTGAAGTAGCCTTCAGGAGGTTATTATGATAATTGGGAAAGTAGTGGGTACGGTTATATGTACCCGTAAAAATGCAAATCTTGTCGGAAACAAATTTTTAATCGTGGATCCAATGGAGAAGATGGCCTCTGCGGCAGCAGACAGAATTGTTGCGGTGGACAACGTGGGCGCCGGCATCGGGGAAATTGTTTTAGTGGCAACCGGAAGTGCGGCGAGAGTTGGATGCGGCAATGAGACCTCTCCCGTGGATGCATGTATCGTCGGCATCGTAGATGACCCGGAAAAAATCGTAATTGTTTAATTTTCGCCGGCAGCGGGCCGGGCGGACTGTGACACGAGGGCAGTCTATCAGGTCCGTCTGGAGGCTGCCGCGAGGGTGAAATACCCCGCTGCTTACTGCGGGGTATTCCACTACAACAGAATATAATGGAGTGAGCTTAATGGATATTACAGAATTAAAACAGGCTTTATTCGACGGTGGAGTTGTCGGTGCCGGGGGTGCGGGTTTTCCGACTCATGCAAAGTTATCCGATCAGGCAGAGACGATTATTTTAAACTGTGCAGAATGTGAACCGCTTATCAAGGTGGACCGCCAGCTGATGACAGATTATATTGATGAGATTCTTTCAGGAATGCAGCTGTTGGTGGATACGCTCGGCGCACAGGAAGGAATTATTGCAGTCAAGAAATCATACAGGGCATCTATTGAAGCCGTAAACAGTCAGATTGGAAAATATAAAGGACTGAAGCTGCATATTTTACCGGATATTTATCCTGCCGGAGATGAAGTTGTGCTGATATATGAGACAACAGGCAGGGTTGTTCCGATGGGGAAAATTCCGATTGTAGTCGGCTGCGTGGTCGTCAATGTGGAGACTGTACTGAATTTGTACAGAAAGGTGACGTCCGGTGCCAATGTAGTCACAAAGTTTGTGACAGTGGCGGGACTGGTAAAAGATCCAGTGACAGTGGAGGTTCCGGTCGGCATTACGGTGCAGGAGCTGATTGATATGGCCGGCGGATTTACAACGGATGACAGCGTCATGATTATGGGAGGACCGATGACAGGACGGATTTGTTCTGTTTCCGATATTGTGACAAAGACAACAAAGGCAGTTCTGGTGCTTCCACCGACCTGTCCTCCGGTTACAAAAAGACAGGGCAGTTCCAGAAACAATATAAGGAATGCGATGAGCGTATGCTCCCAGTGTTCTATGTGTACCAGCCTTTGTCCGAGAAATCTGCTCGGGGCTGCGATTAAGCCTCATGAGTTTATGCGGGCGCTGGCCAATGGGCTTACCTATCAGGTGGATCCATTTTTAAATTCCTTTTTCTGCGTTTCCTGCGGTTTGTGTGAAATGTATTCCTGTCATCAGGGATTGTCTCCGCGTACATTGTTAGATGAATACAAAGGCGGTTTAAGGGCGAAGGGCGTGAAGCCCCCCGAAAGAGAGAATAAGCCGGTAAGCAGTCTGAGAGAAGAACGAAAGGTTCCGGAACACAGGCTTGTGCAGAGGCTGGGTCTTCATCCGTTTGATGTGCCGGCGCCCATGACAAAGTGCAGTGCCGATATCCGTGAGGTAAAGCTGATGTTACGGCAGTGTATCGGCGCACCGTGCAGTCCGGTTGTCCAGACGGGTGACAGCGTAACGGCCGGACAGATGGTTGGACAGCCGCCGGAGGGTGCTTTGGGTACCTGCTTGCATGCAAGTATTACAGGTAAGGTTACAGCAGTCACCGATAATTATATTACAATCAGTAAATAAGATGGAGATGATTTAGATGAGTAGAGCAATAGGAATGGTAGAATATAAAACTGTCTCCACCGGTATTAAGGCAGCGGACCTTATCATGAAGACAGCCAAGGTGGAGTTGATTCAGGCACAGACCGTATGTCCGGGAAAGTACATCATTTTATTTGCCGGGGATTTAAGCGCGGTCAGGGTATGCGTGGATGCAGCGGAAAAGACGTATCCGGAAAGCCTGATAGATAAGTTTGTGCTGGGAAATCCGCACGAATCGATATTTAAGGCGTTAACCTGTACGGCAGAGATTGAAGATGTGGCGGCGCTCGGCGTGCTGGAGACATTTACAGGGGCGTCGGTCATTGTGGCTGCAGACCATGCAGCGAAGACGGCGGAAGTGGATTTGTTTGAAATCCGTGTGGCGCGGGGAATGTGCGGCAAATCCTATTTGCTGCTGACCGGTTCCGTGGCGGCTGTAACAGAGGCCATCGAGTCAGCATGCAGAATCGTGAAGGAAGACGGATTGCTGCTGGATTATGCGGTGATTCCAAGTCCGTCCAAGGATTTTGTACATACATTAGTATAATCGAGAATAGAGCTCGACGGCATCAGCCTGAACCCGTGTTAAAACCATAATTTTGTGGTTTTGGTGTTAAAAGGGGTTGTCGCAGAACAACGTTCAAACACAATATATGGTATATGCCACAAGATGTTGTATATCATATATTGCATTTGCGGTTGTTTTTGCGGCAGCCCCTTTCCAAAAAACAGAGTTTGAAAAAGGCAGCGCAAAAAGGAGAAGGACGCGAAATGAAAGAAAAGGCATTTATTGGATATACGTTTTTAATCAGCTGGGGAATTGAAATTGCGCTGATGGCAACCGGACATACCAAAGACGGCATGTTTGATTTGTTGTACCCGCTTATCATGCTTGCGCCGGCGCTGGCTGTGCTGATTACAAAATATACAGTTAAGGAGCCTTTGTGGGTCCATTTCTGGTTACGGCCTGATGGAAGAAAGACAATGCGCTATACGCTGCTTGGATGGATTGGGCCGTTTATACTGATTTTGCTCGGGGGCGCTTTGTATTTTATATGGTTTCGTGATGCGTTTGACTGGAAAATGTCCGAGCAGATTCAGTATCTCAGGGATGGGATGGATGGCGGCCTGAAAGAATTTACAGACGAGGCTGTCAGGGAAAAACTGATGTTGCAGATTGTTCTGAATGTGTTGTTTGCGCCGTTGTATAATCTGTTTACCTGTGTCGGAGAAGAAGTGGGCTGGCGCGGCTATTTTTTAAATATGCTGTGTGAGAAGCATCCGAAATGGCGGGCTGTGCTGATTAATGGACTGACATGGGGAATCTGGTATTTTCCGCTGGTCATGCAGGGGATGTTTTATGGAAAGTCTTATCCGGGTTACCCGGTGACAGGGTGTCTTGCGGTGCTGGTTTACTGTGTGGCGCTGGGAAGCATTTATTCGTTCCTGACGTTAAAGACAAACAGCTGCATTCCGGCAATTTTTGCAAATGCCTGCTTTGCCTCCATGAACGGCATGTGGCTGCTGTTTATGAAAGGACAGTCCAGGGCAGATGTATTTGTCAATCCGACCATAACCAGTCCGGTCGGCGGCTGGGCTGTCCTTGCGGTTGCGGCGGTGATTTTTGTTTTCCTTGTAAAGGACAGGGTACAGCCCGCAGAGCCTGCTTTTCCGGTGAATAAAAGACAGGTGGTGCAAAAACCAAAAAAGGAAAAAAAGGAGTAAAAGAATGCTTGCAATAGAGAGAAAAAGTGAGATTCTTGCCATACTGCAGCGGGAAAAGAGCGTACTGGTTGCACAGCTGAGCCAGAAGTATCAGGTGACGGAGGAAACGATCCGGCGCGATTTAGATAAATTAGAAAAAGAAGGATACGTTAAAAAAACGTACGGCGGCGCGGTGTTAAACCAGAATACGAGTGTGGAAATTCCATTTAAGGTTCGGGAAAAGACGAATAAAAAAGAAAAACAGACCATTGCAAGACTGGTTCAGCGGGTGATTGGGGAAGGGGAAAGCATTATGCTGGATTCCTCCTCTACGTCGTTGATGGTGGCAAGAAATCTGAAGCAGTATAAAAAATTAACCGTAATTACAAATTCGGTGGAGATTTTGTTAGAGTTGTCTAACTGTAAAAATATCAGGGTACTGTCAACCGGAGGGGAATTAAGGGATTCCGCGCTCTCTCTCGGCGGAAGGCAGGCCGAGCAGATGCTTCTGCACTACAATGTGGATAAGGCGGTGCTTTCCTGTAAAGGCATCAGCATGGAGAAGGGAATTACGGACTCCAATGAACCAGAGGCACAGATTAAAAGCGCTATGCGGCAATGTGCGAAGACGACGGTATGGGCGATAGACAGCACAAAGTTTGACAGAGTTTCTTTTGTGCATCTTGCACAATTGAAAGCGGGTGATATTGTGGTAACTGACAAAAAACTGGAGCCGAAATGGAAGAAATTTTTGTCAGAGTACAAAATACAGGTTGTCATGAATGAAGAGGCACAGGAGTAAACGGCAGCGGGAAAAAGTAACAATGCGTATGAAAGAGTAATCATGTGCATGAAAAAGTAACAATGCAGATGAAAAAGTAGCAATGTGTATGAAAAAGTAACAATGCACATGAAGAAGTAGCAATATGCAGGAAAGAGCAACAATGCGTATGAAACAGCAAACTGTGTATGAAGGAAAACAATGCGCAGGAAAAATAAGGTAAAATAAACCGGATAATTCGAAAGCATTTGATTTTCTGTAAAGAAAAAATGGGTTATACCGGCGGCTGGGAGGTAAAGATGAGAAAAACGAAAAAAGTATTATGTATGGTTATGGCGCTGACAATGGTAACAGCAGGTACGGTCGGAACCAGCGCTGTGGCCGAAAACACGGTAATGGCAGAGGAAACGGCATTCAATCCGAATGCCCACGGTGCAAAGCTTTCAGAGGGTTCCTGCGGGCTTACAGCCAAATATACCATATATGCAGATGGAATGCTGTATATTTACGGAAGCGGAAAAATGAAGGATTACCAGTATTCCTCCATCACGCCTTCTCCGTTTGAAGTCAATCTGAATTTAAAAAGTCTTTATGTGGAAGACGGCATTACCTATATCGGGTCCGAGGCGTTTTACGGCTGTACGAATCTGAAGGACATACACATTCCGTCATCCGTAGCTGCAGTCGGTGGGATGGCCTTTGAGGGGACTGCATGGCTGGATGCACAGAAGAAAATAAACCCGTTAGTCAGTCTGAATAAGGTTTTGATTGACGGAAGAGGCTGTAAGGGAAGTGTGAAGGTTCCGGAGGGGATAACGAGAATCGCGGACCGTGCGTTTGAGGGGAATGTGGCGCTGACGGACATTAGTATACCGTCAGGCGTGACGAGCGTTGGAGAAGAGGCATTTTTCCAGTGCTCGGGTCTGAATTTTGTTCAGCTGCCGGACGGCTTAAAGACAGTCGGTGACAGTGCATTCAGCCAGTGTAAAAAAATGATGTCGGTAAGTCTGCCTGATTCGATTACAAAAATAGGGGAGGGTGCGTTTAGCGACTGCGTTTCATTAACGGCGGTTAAAATTCCGGCAGGCGTTAAGGAGCTGGCGAAAACCATTTTCTGGAACTGCAGCAAACTGGAATCCGTTGTCGTTCCGGGAACAGTTTCAACGATTAATGACCAGGCATTTTACAGCTGTATGAATTTAAAGACAGTTGTGTTAGAAAACGGGGTCCGTATGATCAAAAAGGAAGTGTTTACATACTGTGATGCCCTGGAAGATATAGCGATTCCGTCTTCGGTGACGTCCATTGATAAGGATGCATTTTTTGACTGGCAGTATGAATTTACGATTCACGGAACAGCCGGTTCGGAGGCACAGACATTTGCAAAGAATGAAGGGCTTCCATTTTCAACGGGTCCTGTGAACATTCCGGATAACAAGCCGAAACGAGGTGATGTGGACGGAAACGGGGCAGTGACGTTATCGGATGCACAAATCGCCTTAAAAGTGGCGCTGAATCTGGTGAGCATCAGTGAAGATATGAAAAAACGAGGAGATACGGACGGAGACGGTTATATCACATTAAAGGATGCCCAGACGATTTTGAAAATTGCACTGAATCTGATATCAGCATAAATTGTGGATTTTTCCGGTAGCGGGAGAAATGGAACGAATCTGTCATGCGTTTCAGATTGCAGATTAAGAAAAATTGTGCTATACTGAACTTAACATATTGCCCAGGAACAGAATGTGGCGGGGATGAAAGGACAGCAGAAGGAGGATTACATAACATGAATACTGTATACAATCTGGCATTTGACTTTGGAGCATCAAGTGGAAGAATGATCTTAAGCAAATATGAGGACGGAAAGATTGAACTGGAGGAGCTGCACCGTTTTGCAAATGAGCCGGTGCGGGTTGGCGGATATTTTTACTGGGATACCTTTCGTCTGTTGCATGAATTGAAAACCGGATTAAAAAAGGCGGCGGCCAGGAAAATTCCCATCAGCAGCCTTGCGATTGATACGTGGGGCGTGGACTACGGGCTGCTTGATAAGGACGGCAATCTTATCGGCAATCCGGTGAATTACAGAGACGACAGAACGATTGGTGTCATAGAAGAGGTAGGAACAATTGTTCCGTTAGAGGAATTGTATGCATCGACCGGGATTCAGTTTATGAATTTTAAC
>CANOFI010000022.1 GCA_947565255.1 uncultured Lachnospiraceae bacterium | reverse complement strand
CAGCAGCGTAATACTTACAATAGGAGGAAAAAATCATGGCAAAATTAACAAAAGACGAACAGATTAAAAAACGGAAGAAATGGTATCATGTACCACTGCTTTGCATAATATTTCCGGAGATTTTTGAAATCCTTTAAAAATCCAATCGTAGAAAAATAATAACAAAATCCGATTATATCATACAAAATAAATATAATTAATGTAGAGATTCCAATCATCTTAAAGGAATATTTCATACAAATCAGGCAAAACAACGCCAGATACCAGATAAGGCGCGGAAATGCGAACGTATGGTCATAGACCAGCGTGCGCAGCGCAACATTGGTAAACATATGGCGTGCCTTCATATCATTTTTTAAAAAGAGCTTGGAAACCTCCAGACTTCCGCGCTGCCAGCGCTGTCTCTGTGTATACAGTTTGTTTAAATCCTCAATGGGGTCAACAAAAAAGATGGCGTTCTCACAGATGGAAACCTTCATATTCATAAGATATTTCATCTGGAACGTAATCTGTGTATCCTCACAAATGGTATCCGTATTATAAAGCTGCGATTTCAGCACTGCAGACTTGCGGAATGCGGAAAAGGCACCGGAAAGCGTATAAATTGCATTGGTTTCAGAAGCATAATTGCGGCCTGCCAAAAATGCCTGGGCATATTCCAGAAATTCCAGTTTACAGATAATCCTTGGGAGAAACAAAGGAAATTTCTGTATTTGTTCCGGGTCGGTCATAATCACTCCGGTCATACACTCAATGGACTGGTCCGTTTCAAAACGGCAGACCAGATTGCGGAGTGCCGAAGGTTCCAAAAGTCCATCGCTGTCGATGTGGACAATATATTTTCCCTCGCTGTTAAACAGCGCCAGATTCAATGCCTTGGATTTTCCCTGTTTCGCATTCAGCCACTGCATTTTCAAATCCGGATATTTGCGCTGGCATTCGCAGAACACCTGAAAACTGTCATCCTGCCCCTGGTTATTGACCAGAAAAATGCGGATACGCGTATTTGGATAGTCGCTTACATCAATCGAGCGGATGCACTGTTCAAGTGTATCCATGGAATTGTAGATGGGTATAATCAGTGAAATTTCCGGAAGAAGGGTTGGCAAAGCGGTTTTCGGGGGAAACAGCCGTTTTTTAAACAGGATAATGACGCTTCCGATTGATGGAACGATTTCCATCAATATAGGAATTACAATCCATGCCGACCAGAAAAGGAACGAATCCAGAAAATTATTTATCCAGCCCATAGTTAAATCCTCCTACCTTTTGGCGTATAATCTGTGTCTTTGTAAAGACAAAAAAGTATAGAAGAACGGATAAACCGTAAAAAATCAGCCTGCCGATAAACGTATGTGCCACATTGTATGCGGGCATACCAAACACATAAACAATCATACATATGGAAATGATGCGCAAAACGTTAGCCATAATAATATAGGCAACCCCTAAAATGCCGACAATGGCGCGCTCATATATCGTATATGCCCTGAAAAATGCCAGCAAAGAAACAAATGCCATAATTTCAAGAATTCCTGAGCACTCAAAATCAATCAGAAGGGAAATAGCGCCCGCATCGGAATTGACAAATATGACACCATATTTGAAATAAGAAGTAAAAAACCCTGTTAAGTTACCAAAGCCTCCGGCAATGGCAGCAACAACCTGGGCCAGCGGCTGTGTCAGTACTGGCCTGATATACATCATCATCAGGACAAACAGTCCACAGCAGCCCCAGATAAAGTGCCATGCCGGAAGCTCAGCTTTTTGAAAGACTCTTAAAAAGTAAAGCCATAGTATTAGTATTGCGATTCCTATTATCGGACTCATATTTAAGCCACCTTAGATTTCTTTTTTCTGTATACCAGTACACCAAGCACTACGGCGCCGCAGATGCCAATGCCCATCCATGCACCGGTTGATGTTCCGCCGATAGAAACCCACTCGTCGCCGATTTCAATATATTTTGCCTGAATCAGCTTCATATCTGTCTCATCCATGTTAAAATGCGCAGCAACCTTCTTCAGGTCAATCTGATATTCCATTTCATCAGAGACAAACGCTCCGTCAGCAGTCCGCTCTAAAGTGATATATGCCTTTCCGTAGACAGGACATTCCGGATTGTTTACGTTATGAACGGTCGAACCATCCTGATAATCCCGGATGTAAAGCTCATATGTGCCCGCCTCAAGATTGTCAATGGTTGATGGGTCAAGATTCAGCTCACCGTTCTCGTCCGCGAAGCAAAGCCGGAAATTCAAGGTTGTTTTATCGTTTTCATTCAGACGGATGCAGAATGGAGAAAATTCATTGTTCCCTCTCTTGTCAATCAATACACGCACATGTCCATATAAGGTGGCATCCTTTGTATAAAGCGCACCTTCGGCATCCGAAGCATCGTGTGTACCGTTTGTCGCATATTCAATCAGATGATGCGGATAGAAACTCCAGTCGGAATATACGCCGTCATACTGAATTCCGTCAAAGGTCCGGTTCTTTGTCTCTTCTTCTGTTTCCCGGAGGTTGGCAACATTCTCAATCAGCATGGTATCTTCCATATAATATCCGAAAGAAACAGTCTGCTTGTATGGCTTGATAGCAGAAGCAGGTATTGCAATTTCATACTGTAAGTTGGAATGCGCTACCGTTGCATTTTTAATTCCTTCGATGGAAGTTGTGTTTAATTTAAAAATGGTATCTCTTCCGGAATCTGTATGAATGGTAAATTTACCGTCCTCCCGTTCGCCGGACCATGTGGCTGCGCCTTCAAAATTCTCTTTTATGTAAATGTAAAAATAGTCGCCGTCAAATACAACAGCCGTCTGAACAACCGCTTCTCTGTCTAAATCTGTCTTTGCGACCGCATTCCAGTCTGAAAAGTTTCCGTCAATCTTAATACCTTTGTATACAGCGGTCTCTTCCTCCGGTTCTTCCATGGAAGTGATATCAGGAATGTCTGCGCTTTTCATTTCTGCACCGCAGTACTGAATGGTAAACGCTTCCTCTGTAAAAAAGCTCTGCGGAATTGCAAATTCAATATCGTACTTATTGGCTTCCTGGCTTCTGACAAAAGAAATCTTTGTATCAGCCACATCTCCATAATAGGCATCCTTAATGGCCTGCATCATCGGTGTAAAATAAATTGCACCGGACCGGTCCGAACGGCCGCTGTCATACCGGATGTTTATGTGGGTATCTGTAATGGGAAGTCCCCAGTCATTGCCGCCGTTCTGCGATACATAAAAATATATGAATGTATCATCTTTGGCAGTTTTCCAGCCGGCAATCTTGGAATCGTTTGAAGAAAGAAAAGCGATATCCTTCCACTCCTGCGGGTTGCCGTCTACATTAACTGCAGCAGCCTGTACCGGCATCTGCATGCTCACAAAATTTGCCGCGCATAAAGTAAACGTACAGCATATGGCAGCAAGTTTTTTTCGTATCCCCAAATTTTTTCTCATATTTATCACATCCATTTCAATTAGTTTAACTTATACGAGTTTCTTCTTATAAAATGTTTTTGTTTATATTTTATCGAACATTTTGCTATTCGTCAATAGGTTTTATGCAGATTAATTTTGATTTTGAAAAAAATTTAGTTTGTTGAAATGGTTTCTCTTTTTAAATGTACTGTGAAAAAGCACAATCATTTCTTGACGGAAAAGGGAGATAATGTTATAACTATAGTAGGCGGTACTGGTAAGATTTATGACGTCTTTTATCATTAATATATAACAGGATTTTTGAAAGGTGAGAGGAAATGAAAAAGAAAATATTAATGTTTGTTACAGTTTTTGCAGTTGTAGTTGCATCTGCGGCGGGGTGCGGCAAAAAGAGCAGTAAAACGAATGAGAGCCCCGTGGCTACAGCAGAACCGGAAGAAGATTTGTTTGACAATTCCGACGAGGTTCTCACACAGGATCTGAGCACATATGAGAAAGCGATTGACGTACTGTGCGAGTCAAAGATTAATGCGGACGTGGAACAGTTTCTGGATTTGTTTCATTATATGCGGGGGCTGATGAGGTCTGTTCTGACGGAGGAAGACCATTTTCAGAAAATTGCAGAAGAGTATAAGGAGACATGCGGCGAGAACATAACATGGACCTATGAGATTACCAGGCTCGATGCTGTGTCGGGAGAGGGAATGGAAGTTTATCAGGATACGATTTCGACATTTGGGAGCAAGGATACGATTGATGAGGCCTATGATATGGAAGTAGCGGTGCATTTAAAAGGGAACAAGGGTACTAAAGATTATGAAGTAGACATTGCAGTCGGGAAGATTAACGAAAACTGGCAGATTGTAAACTTTGGCGACACCCTGCTGCAATAGCGTTTGCTGCGGGGCACAGGACTTTTTGTGAGGCGCATCTGACGGAAAGTATCTTTCAGACACGCTCTGGAAGGAAAACCGCGTAATGTGAAAAAACGGCAGGATGGATTGCCGGAAAAAGATATGTGACAAGGAGGATACTATGAATTACAAGAAAAACTGGGAGGCAGCACAGGAGAAATTTATAAACTGGTGGAATCATAAGAATACAGGGCGGCCGATTATGATGGTCATGGCAAAGAAGGGACCGCAGCCGCCGCTCGACCCAAAGTACAACTATGCGAATCTGGAAGAACGATATACCAATGCAGAAAAGATTGTGGCGCATTACCGCAACTGGGCAGAAAATATAGAATGGATGGGAGAATCCTTTCCGAGCTTATTTGCGGATTTCGGGCCGGGCTCCATTGCGGCGTACTTAGGATGTGAAATTACATGGCAGGAGCGCACGGTATGGTTTAATGAATTTGTGGAGGACTGGGAAGAAATTCCGCCGCTGAAATTTGACCCGGAAAATAAGTGGTTTCAAATGCACATTGATTTGATTAAGAAATGTCAGGAGCTGTCTAAGGGAGATTTTCTGGTGAACATTCCCGACCTTATGGAAAATGTGGACGTGCTGGCTTCCATGCGGGGGGCGCAGGACATGATTTTTGACATGATGGACGAGCCGGAGGAGATTGAGGAAAGAATTAAGCAGGTTCAGGACAGCTATTTTGAGTTTTATAATCGTTTTTATGATATTATTAAGACGCCGGACGGCGGTTCCTCCTATACGATGTTTTCTATCTGGGGGCCGGGCAAGACGGCGAAGCTGCAGTGTGATTTTTCGGCGATGATGTCCCCGCAGATGTTTCGGGATTTTATTCAGGAACCGCTCCGGCAGCAGGCTGCGCAGCTGGATTATGTTCTGTATCATCTGGACGGGCCGGACGCCATCCGCCATGTGGATGCCCTGATGGAAATTGAGGAGATCGATGCGCTGCAGTGGACAAGCGGTGACCACGGGCCGGATGGGACGCAGGTAGAATGGGAAGAAGCGATTTACGATAAGGTCATCCGTGCCGGCAAATCTCTTTGGATTAAAGTGTACACGGGGACGGTGGACGACTGGATTGCAGGTTGCGACCGTCTTGTAAAAAAATATGGTTCGGATAAGCTGTATTTTTATTTTAATCCGATGTCAATGGATGATGCGAAGAAGCTGATGGCCTATGCGGAGGAGAACTGGTGCGATGTAAAGGGAACCTTCCAGCCGTAGACAGAAATGGTCAATATTGTTAATAAGGAGGTTTGTATGTTTCAGGAATTTAAAAATCCTTCCAACAAATTCCGTCCGATTCCGTTTTGGTCCTGGAATGACAAGTTAGAGGTGGAGGAGTTAAAATACCAGATTAATCAGATGAAAAATGCACGCGTGGGCGGATATTTTATGCATGCGCGCTCCGGGCTCAAAACACCGTACCTGAGTGAGGAATGGTTTGACTGTATCCGGGCGGGAATTGAGGAAGGCAAAAAGACCGGACTTGAGGCATGGTCCTATGATGAGGAGGGATGGCCGAGCGGATTTGCAGGCGGGATTGTGCCGGAGATGAGCGAGGACTACCATGCGAAGTTTATTTCGCTTGAAAAACATAAAAGCATGGGTGAAGTGGATATCGAACATATGATCGGCTGTTATCTGATGTGCGAGGAAACGCACAGCTATGAGATGCTGGATATGGGTCAGGAATATGTCTGCAAAGAGAACGAAGTGATTCTGGCAGTTCGCAGGAATGCCAACCAGTTTTACATTGATACGCTGAATAAGCGTGCTGTGGATGCATTTTTACAGTGTACCCATGAAGAATATTACAAGCGTTTCGGGGATGATTTCGGAACATATATGAAGGGATTTTTCACAGATGAGCCGAGGCTGACCTGCGACCGTTTTTTGGATCTGGCATGGTCGGATGATTTGCCGGGGGCATTTTTACAGATGTATGGGTATGACATTGTGGAAAAAATTCCGGCGCTTTATTATGAAACGGACGGCTATGAGAAGGTCCGTTATGATTTCTGGAGTCTGGTCAGTTATTTGTTTGTACATAATTTTATGAAAAATATTTATGACTGGTGTGAGGCGCACAACTGTAAGCTGACCGGGCATGTCATGATGGAGGAAAGCATTTTTTCGCAGATGACGTCAACGGCCGGGGTTATGCCTTTTTATGAATACGAGCATACGCCCGGAATTGACTGGCTGCGGCGTCCCATTGCCTCTCCGGTGGTGCCGAAGCAGGTTGGTTCGGCGGCCTGCCAGCTTGGCAAAAAACAGGTGCTGACGGAGTCGTTTGCATTGAGCGGATGGGATGTGTCCTTTGAGGAGCTGAAATGGATTGCGGAGTGGCAGTTTGTCAATGGCGTGAACCAGATTTGCCAGCATCTGCAGGGCTATACGATAAAAGGAGTCAGAAAGAGAGACTATCCGCCGTCACTTTTTACCCAGCAGACATGGTGGGAGGAGTACGGGAAGTTTAATGATTATCTGGGAAGGCTCTGCGTGGTTCTTTCCGAGGGGGACCAGCAGGCGGACGTGCTGCTGCTTCATCCGATGCACAGCGGGTATGTGCTTTACAATGGAACAAGAACCGACGCAATCCGCGAGCTGGATGAGAAGTTTACCGAGGCCAGTGAGCTGCTTTCCGGACTGCATATCAGCTATCATTTCGGGGATGAAACGTTGATTAAGAAATATGGGGATGTGAAGGAGGATACGTTTGTTGTGGGTAGGATTGGGTACAAAACGGTCATTCTGCCGCAGATGTATGCCATGAATGCGAGGACGGTGGAATTGCTCACACAGTTTGTCAAAAACGGGGGAACCGTTCTCTGTCTGGACAGATTTCCGACTTATACCAATGGGGATATGGAGCTGTTAAAGGCGCTGGAGTCTAAAGTGGCCAGAGCGGACCGCAGCAATATCCGCGCCCTGATGGGCGAAAAGCATCTGCTTGCCTTAAGCATCGCGGAAAATGGCAGGGAAGTGGAAAGCATTTCCTATCAGATTCGGGATACGGAACATGGGACAATTCTTTTTATGGTAAACCATGACCAGACGAGAAGTTATCATACAGTGGTCAGGGCGTTGTCCCGCACAGGCTGCGTGAAGCGCATGATTGCAGAGAGCGGCGACGTGGTGAGCGTTCCATTTTGGACGGAAGATGGTGACACGGTATTCGAACTGGAGTTCGAGCCTATGCAGTCGTACGTGATTCTGCTGGAGGATGCAAAAGACGGGGCACAGTTTACAAAAGAAGAATTGCCGGTGCAGAAGGTTTCTTTATCGGAGAACTGGCAGATTGATAAAATGGATTTGAATGCCCTGACGCTGGATATGTGCCGTTACCGCATAGATGATGGAGAATGGCAGGGACCGGTTGCCGTCATCAAACTGCAGGGGATTTTACTGGATTTGCAAAGACCCTGCAAGGTGCAGCTTGCGTTTGAGTTTGATGTGGAAGCGGATTTGGAAAAAAACAAAGAATTTTACGTGGTAGTCGAGGATGCCTCCCTTTATCGCATTGCGGTGAACGGACAGGATATCCAGGTGAAGGACGCCGGCTGGTGGAAAGACAAAACCTTTAAAAAAGTGGATATCAAATCTGCCGTAAAGACCGGCCGCAATGAGATTATTCTTGAGACAACCTTTACCCAGCCTCAAAAGGTTTACGATGTGCTGTACGGGGAAAATGTTTACGAGACAGAAATTAATAAAATTACATATGACATGGAAATTGAAAACATTTACCTGTTAGGAGATTTCGGTGTTGTCAGCAAAACTCCGTTTGTAAAAGGAGACAGAAAGGCGCTGATTACGGATGGACCGTTTGTAATTACGGATGCGCCTGAAGGCTTTACCAGCAGTGGATTTACCATGAACGGGCTGTTGTTCTTTGCAGGGAAAATGACCATTAGTCAGAAAATTCAAATCGAAAAAGAAGAAGGAAAACGGATTATCTTATCCCGGAGCCGGCAGAAATGCCCATGGGTGAAGCTATATGTCAATGGCCGGTTTGTGAAGGATTCGCTCTGGGCGCCGTATGATGTGGATATTACGGACGCGGCCGGGGATGGAATCAATACGGTGACACTGGAGGTTTATGCGTCGAACCGCAATCTGTTTGGGCCGCATCATAATTGCAATGGGGAGTGCTATAATGTGGGTCCTGAGAGCTTTACCGGGAAATGGAGCTGGGTAGAGCGCAAATCTGAGGCGGATGCAACAGATATTTTTGATACAGAGAAAGATTTCTGGGTGGATTCGTACTGCTTTGTTGAGTTTGGTGTGTAGTATATGATACAATGAGGGGAACTATATGTGTGTGAATAACGCGAATCATATTTTGCGGAAGAGAAGGCTGAGTGGGAAACGAACAGGCTATCTGTCTGCCGCAGCGGTCATGTTTTTCAGCATGGCCGTTTTGTGCTGTCTGTTTTTTGGTAATTTTCGTCAAAAGAAGGCTTTGGAAGAATTTTCCTTTTACGTATGTGATAATCAGGGAAAACTGCTATATTATAGTAGTAACAAAGGGAACTCTTATAAAGGGTATCAGGAGGATATCAATAAAATATGGAAAGGGATTTGCAAAGAAGGAGAGGAGCCGGGTTTTCAGAGAAAAAAGTTTGGCGGCGAGGACTGCAGGCTTTTTTGCCGAAAGCTAAATGATGGCTGTATTGCGGTCATGACCATTCCGGAAGAAGCCTGTTTTTCTAAAATGGCTGTATTTTTCGGCATATCTGCTGGTTGTCTGGGCGTTTGCAGCGGTGCTGCTGTGCTTGTTGTTCAAATGCATAAACAGGAACAGCATATCCGGGGGAAGGGAAAAAAGCGCAGAAAACGCCGGCATTTTGCCGAACTGTATGAAAATACAGTAAAAAGTGCGGCATCACTCTGTCAGGCAATGTATTATGTGGATTTGACGGAAGGGACATATTGCAGGGTGTATCCGGATATGGGAGAAAATGACGGTTCTGTGAAACAGACTGCAAATCTTTTTTTGGGGCAGACCATTCATGAGGAAGACAGAAAGGAACTGGAGAGCTATGTTTCCACAGAGCGTATCCGCAAAGAGTTAAAGGAACAGGATAAAATAGAGATAAAGTACCGCCATAAGACAGGGAATGATGTGTATGAGTGGTGTCTGCTCAGCATCACGGCTGCAAAGTGGAGGGACGGCATACCGGAAGCCGCTGCCGCAGTCATCCGGAATGTGGATGCTGTCATACGATGCGGGGAAGAACAGAGGGAGCAGCTACAAAGGAGGGTTTTGCATGCTGAGACTGCAAATAAGGCAAAAAGCGAATTTTTATCCAGTATGTCCCATGATATCCGGACGCCGATGAATGCCATTTTGGGAATGGCAGAGGTGGCGGCCATGTATATTGAAGACAGGGACCGTGTAACAGATGCGCTGGATAAAATAAAAAATTCCGGGAAGCATTTGCTTGGACTGATTAATTGTGTGCTGGATATGTCAAAGATTGAGAGCGGGAGAATTACTTTGGAGGAGACGGAGTTTAATCTTGCGGATATCATAGAAGAGGTACTGGCTTTGTTTTGTATCCAGATGAAACAGAAAAATTTGGAATTGTGTGTGAACCTGGACGGTCTGAAGCAAAAGGAAGTCATTGGTGACGCACAGAGGCTGCAGCAGGTGTTTGTAAATATTATGGGGAATGCAGTGAAATTTACACCGGACGGCGGAACGCTTGGACTGTGTATTTGTGAGCTGCCGTCCGAAACAGAGGAATACGGATATTACGAGTTTATATTTGAGGATACAGGGATTGGGATGGAGCAGGCGTTTGTTGATAAAATATTTGAGCCCTTTGAAAGAGCAGAGGATTCCCGCGTCAGCGTCATAGAGGGAAGCGGCCTTGGAATGTCCATTGTGCGAAACAGCGTCCGCATGATGGGCGGTGATATCAAGGTAGAAAGTACATTGGGAAAAGGTTCTAAATTTACGGTTGGCGTGCATTTAAAGCAGAATTGGAAAAATAGGGCAGGTTTGCCGCAGTGTGAAAGGAACCGGAGCGAGCTGGCCTCTTCCAGGGAAAAGGAGTTTGCCGGCCGGAGGGTGCTGCTGGTGGAGGATAACGTAGTAAATATAGAAGTAGGACGTGAATTGCTGGGTGCCGCGGGAATTGAAACAGATGTTGCAGTCAACGGACAGGAGGCGGTGGAGAAAATGCGGACTATGCCGGCTGAAAGCTATGATCTGGTTTTAATGGATGTGCAGATGCCGGTGAAAAACGGTTATGATGCGGCCAGGGAAATCCGTGCATCCAGGCGTGAAGACTTAAAGCAGATTCCAATCATTGCCATGACGGCGGATGCTTTCCGGGATGATGTAGAAAAGGCGATAAAATCTGGAATGAACGGACATATTTCGAAGCCTGTGGATACGATAAAATTAAACCATGTACTAAAGGAATGGATTGGTTCATAAAAATGCTCTTAAAAATATAATTTTTTGTTTATTGATGTTGAAATTAGTCAGGTTTTTAGATATAATTATAATACCGAATTATTCTGATTTGTGTAATGGAGAGGAGACGGATTATGACAGTAAAGAATTGTTATGAACAAATGGGCGGCAGCTATGAAGAGATTTTGTCGCGTCTTATGACTGATGACAGGGTTAAGAAGTTTTTATTTAAATTTTTAAACGGGGATAGTTTTTATCAATTATGCAGTGCCATGGAAGAAAAGAATTATGAGGAGGCTTTTAAAGCAGTGCATACGCTAAAGGGGGTATCTGCCAATATGGCTTTTACGGACCTGACACAGGCATGTAATAAACTGACGGAGAATCTGCGCGGCGGGCAGGCGGACAATGAGACAGAGGGGTATTTTGAGGAGATTAAAAAAAGCTATGAGCTGGTGAAAAAAACGATTGAGGATTTACAGGCACAGGAAGGCTGATTGCAATAATGGTCAAAAGTGTCGATGTATTAGAACAGTAGTACAATTTATAAACCAGGTAGTCACGAAAGAACAGCATAATCTGGCATGGAGAGGATGCTGTGCCTATAGTCAGTATTAGGAGGATAAAGGATGAACGAGGAAATTTTGGTTGTGGATGATGAAGAATTAAACCGAGATTTGCTGCAGGCTATTTTGGAAAGGGAATACAGGGTTGATGTAGCGTGGAATGGGGAACTGGCCCTGGAGAAGCTGAGGGAAAAAGAGGGAAACTATGCAGCTCTTCTGCTCGATTTGCAGATGCCGAAGATGGATGGGTTTGCCGTGCTTGATGAGATGAAAGAACTGGGTTATATTGATAAGATTCCCATTCTGATAATCAGCGGAGAAAATGCGGTAAAAATTGAGGACAGATGCTTCAAAATGGGCGTATCAGATTTTATCCATAAGCCTTTTGAGCCAATGCTGATTCATCGCCGCGTGCGGAATATGGTGGATTTGTATTTCTACAAAAATACCCTTGAACAAAAGGTTGAGAAGCAGACAAATACGTTAAAAGAGCAGTACGATCTGCTGCAGGTCCAGGCGGAAAAGCTGGGTCAGATGAATAATAAAATCATAGATATTCTTGGTACTGTGGTTGAGTACCGTGACCTGGAAAGCGGCGATCATATTAATCGGGTAAAAGGTTACACAGAAATACTTGCGAAGCATGCCATGCAGATGTATCCGGAGTATGGGCTGACGGAAGAAAGGATTAATATGATTGTTGCGGCGAGTCCGCTGCACGATATCGGGAAAATTGCCATTCCGGACGGGATTTTGCTGAAGCCGGGAAGGCTGACGGAAGAAGAGTTTGAATGCATGAAGACCCATACAATAAAGGGCTGCGAACTGTTAAAGAGTATCCGCGGCATATGGGATGATGATTACTGCAGTACCAGCTATGATATCTGCCGGCATCATCATGAAAAGTATGATGGAAGGGGATATCCGGATGGACTGAAGGGGGAAGAAATACCGCTTTCCGCGCAGCTTGTGTCCATTGCGGATGTTTATGATGCGTTGGTAAGCAAGCGGGTATACAAATCTGCATTTGCGATGGATGAGGCATTTACCATGATTATCAATGGCGAGTGCGGCGTGTTTTCGCCGAAACTGCTCGAGTGCTTTAAGCACGCAAAGCCGGAATTTGAAGAGCTGGCTGCGTCCGGTTACACGGAACAGCCGGAGAGTGCGGACTGATTTTTATATGCCCGGTTTGGGGAAATGATAGTCAGCCACAGAAGGAAAATAATAACGGCTGAATAGAAGAATGAACAGAAAAGGGGCTGCCGGGAATAGCCTTCCAAACACGATGTATCGTGTATAAGGGCTATTTTCCGGCAGCCTCAAAAGGTTATTCAGGTTTCTTATAATATTTGAAACAAATCCTTCATCCGGGGGTAAAGCGCCCGGAAGGTCTCATATTTTTTATCATATGCAGCGGCAAGCTCCGGCTCTGGTTCTACCGTATCCACGACCTGGATGAGTGCCCGGGCAGCAGAGGTTACGTCGGGAAATTCCCCGCAGGCAACGGCAGCCAGAATTGCGCCGCCGTAGGCGGGGCCTTCTTCAGTTTTTAAGATATCCACTTTCACATTTAATACATTTGCGATGATTTTTTTCCAGAGCGGACTTTTTGCACCGCCTCCGCAGATGGCTGTGCGTTCGATTGAAATGCCGAGCGTGCGGGCAACCTCAAAGGAATCCCGCAGGGCAAACGCAACGCCTTCAAGAACGGCCTGTGTCATATCGTTGCGTGAGGTATCCATGGACATTCCGATAAATGTTCCGCGGGCGTTCGGGTCGTTGTGCGGAGAACGCTCACCCATGAGGTAGGGGAGAAAATAGACATTATTTTTTCCTAACTGGTGAATGTGTGCCTGTTCAGCAGCATAATCCGTTGTTCCAATGATGTCCTCCATCCACCATTTGTTGCAGGATGCGGCGCTCAGCATGCATCCCATCAGATGATAACAGCCGTTTGCGTGTGCAAAGGAATGCAGTGCATTAAACTTATCTACGCCGAACTGCTTACTGGAAATAAATATGGTTCCGCTTGTTCCGAGGGAAATGTTGCAGTTGCCGTCATTGACAGTTCCGGTACCGACTGCGGCCGCGGCGTTGTCCCCTGCGCCTGCGGCAACGGTGACTGTGGACGGCAGTCCAAGCTCGGCTGCGGCAGATTCAGTCAGCGTGCCGACGCGTTCATAGCTTTCGTAAATATGTGCCAGCTGGTCTTCACGGATACCGCAGATTTCCAGCATTTCTTTTGACCAGCAGCGGTTTTTTACGTCAAAAACCAGCATGCCGGAGGCGTCGGACACATCCGTACAGTGACGACCGGTCATTTTGTATGCCAGATAGTCTTTTGGAAGCATAATTTTTTCAATTCTGGAGAAGTTTTCGGGCTCGTTGTTTTTTATCCATAATAGTTTTGGTGCGGTAAATCCGGTAAAAGCGATGTTGGCGGTGTAGGAGGAAAGCGCTTCTTTTCCGATGACATTGTTGAGATAATCCGTTTCTTTGGCGGTTCTTCCATCATTCCACAGCAAAGCCGGGCGGATGACCCGGTCCTCTTTGTCTAAAATAACCAGTCCATGCATTTGTCCTCCAAAGCTTAATCCTGCAATTTGGGATTTGTCGCAGTCTGCGGTTAATTCGCGGATGCCTTCCACGCAGCCTTTCCACCAGTCTTCCGGATTTTGTTCAGACCAGCCGGGGTTTGGAAAATAAATAGGGTATTCTTTTGATACAATTTTTTTAATTTCGCCTTTTTCGTCCATAAGCAGCAGCTTTACTGCGGATGTGCCCAGATCAACACCGATGTACAGCATATGCAGTCTCCTTTCTTAAGGGCAGAATCGTTTGGTGTGTTAACGGTCCTGTCAGTATTATCAAATTGCGGGTGTCATATTTTGTTATTTATAGTATAACGGAAATTGTGCGGGTTGGCAAGAAAAAAGGCAGTTATGAAAAACGGGCTTTGCGGCAGGGAATTTTTGGTTCTGGAATCACATAGAATGTAAGTAAATGAACCGGGGAGCATGGCTTATGACATCAAAAGAGATCTTTTTTCTGTGCATAGCAGTGTCAATCGGACTTTTTCTGCTCAGCTTTGTAAAAAATAAAAAAACGTGCCTTGCCAAAGTTTTTTTTCGTGGAGTTATGAGTATTTTTGCAATTTATTTTGTAAATGCAATTTTCTCTTTTGTGCAGATTCCACTAAGTTTAGGGGTAAATTATTATACAGTCTGCACAAGTGCAATCCTGGGTATTCCGGGTCTGGCACTGCTTTATGGGATTTCAGGGTGCAGATTATTGTAAATAATTTACAAAAAAAGGCAAATTTCGT
>CANOFI010000021.1 GCA_947565255.1 uncultured Lachnospiraceae bacterium | reverse complement strand
ATACGAAAAACCAACAGAAAAAAGAACTTTTGCAGGAATATATGCTGCTGTTTAAAAAGCTTTCCGAATTGTAAAGCCGTATGAATGACCGTCTGACAGGCGACTGGCCATTTATTGGCCGGCCGGCTCTGTCAGCTGGTGTTTTTTATTCATATTCCATCAAATCTTCTACACGGCACCCCAGGGTCTTTGAGAGCACAAGCAGCGTATCTGCCGCCGCTTTATTGATATTTTTTGAGCGCTGCTCATACTGCTGGAGCGTCCGCACATTTACCCCGGATTTTTCTGACAGCTCTCTTTGTGAATACCCGGTATTTTTTCGAAGCATCTGCAATTTCGTCGGGATTTTCCGGCTATGCATACGCTTATTTAACACATCCGCAAATTTTTCTTCCGGAGCTTCGTGCAATGCCGGATACAGCCGCTCAATTTCTGACATTAAAATACATTTTAAAATATCTTTGAAACGATACCCTGTATCCCCTTCTTGCCTCATCATCACAGGACTTTCTCTTAGGATAATATTCCTTTATACTTTCTACAGGAGTATGACATCAGTACACGTATAATCCATCAATAAAAGGACCATCACACCCCATCGTGCAACAGCCCTTCTCTTTCTTTCCCTTATCTTCTATCCTTCCCTTATCCCCTATCCGCGCACAGCCCCGACCAGCTCGCTGATATCCTTTATCTGCTGTTCTGCCATATATTCCGCAATTCCCTCTACAATCTCCTCCGTCACATGCGGATTCGTAAAATTCGCGGTTCCGATTGCCACAGCCGTTGCCCCGGCAAGCAAAAATTCAATGGCGTCCTCCGCATTCATAATGCCGCCCATGCCGATAATCGGGATTTTGACTGCCGAAGCAGCCTGATAAACCATGTTCACTGCCACCGGCATGATCGCCGGCCCTGAAAGCCCCCCAGTCTTATTCGCAAGAGCAAACCGTCTGTTATGTACATCTATCTTCATGCCCGTCAGGGTATTAATTAAAGACAGGGCGTCCGCACCGCCTTCCTCTGCAGCCTTTGCAGTTGTCACAATATTTCCCACATTCGGACTTAATTTCATAATAACCGGCTGCTTCGCATGCCGCTTGATTTCCTTTGTAATCTCTTCCACCATCTTCGGGTCCTGTCCAAAAGCAATGCCGCCTTCTTTTACATTTGGGCATGAAATATTAATTTCCAATAAATCCACCGGCTGATCAGCCAGGCGTTCCGCCACTTCACAATACTGCCCTATCGTTTTCCCGCACACATTTACAATAATCTTTGTATCATATTTTTTCAGAAACGGAATATCTCTTTCTATAAATACATTTACTCCCGGATTCTGAAGCCCGATGGCATTTAACATGCCGCCGTATGTCTCAGCCACACGCGGCGTCGGGTTTCCCTCCCACGGCTCACTGGAAACTCCCTTTGTCACAACTGCGCCTAATTTATTCAGGTTAACAAATTCGCTGTATTCCGCACCGGAACCAAAGGTTCCAGAAGCAGTCATAACCGGATTCTGGAACTCCACTCCTGCAATATTCACCTTCATATTCATCAGAATTCCACCTCCTGTGCTAAAAATACCGGACCTTCCTTACAGACTCTCTTATTATTGACATTCGTATGTGCATCTTTTTCTTTTGATTTACACACACAGGCAAGACACGCTCCGATTCCGCATGCCATTTTTTCCTCCATGGAAATCCAGCACTCTATGTCTTTTCCTGCCGCATACTCTTTCAGTGCACGGAGCATCGGTGCCGGACCGCAGGCATAAATAATATCTGCATGCAGTCCATTTTCGCGGATGCAGTCTATTACATTTCCTTTAATGCCCGCACTTCCATCTTCTGTCGAAATATAAACCTTTCCATACTTTTTAAATTCCTCAGTGAGAAATGTCACATCCCGGAATCCCAGTATGATCTGTTTTTCACATTGCAGCTGCTTTGCCAGTTCCAGCAAAGGCGGAATGCCAACTCCGCCGCCTATTAAAAATGCCTTTTTTCCTTTCAGTGGGAATCCATTTCCCAGCGGACCCAGTATTTCTAAGCTGGCTCCGGTATGATAGCCTGAAAATTCTTCTGTACCCCTGCCGACTACCTGATAGACAACATGCAGCGCTCCGTCTTCCCTGTCGATTTCACAAATGCTGATCGGCCTTGGAAGCAGCCGGCTTCCATCCCTGGAATAAATCGCAATAAACTGTCCCGGAACCGCACTGCGGGCAATTTCAGAGCTTTTCAGCCACATACTGTAAACACCATCTGCAATTTCTTCCTGCCGGATGATTACCGCTGTATCCTTAAATTCTTTAGCCATAATCCACTTTACCATATACCTTCAATTTCGCTCCCGAAAAGACATCGTAAAAGATATGCGCAAAATTATATACCTAAATTATCCATGCCCTAAAGGACTACACCCTTCGGGTCGTCGCGAGGCATATGCATTAGGGTATATCATAGAACAACACGCATTACATGCCTTTCAGGCTGCAAAAATAAGGTATCTGGTATACTCCTTTCTTCTTATTCTAACTTAGTACGCTTTTACGAAACTCTTATTTCACTATCACCTATATTTTTACCGTCTTTCCAGCGCACCCCGGATATCCTCTATCATATCCACAACCGCCTGTCTGGACGCATCTGCAAACGCCTCTTCCCCAAACCGGGCATATTTTTCCTGCTTATACGCAGCAATAATCCCTCTGGAAGAATTGATGACTGCGCCGAGTCCATCCTCCTGGAAGAAGTGAACCAAATCCTCACCCTTCCCTCCCTGCGCACCGTATCCCGGTACCAGAATGAATGTTCGAGGCATTAGTTTCCGGAGGATTTTTCCCTGCTCCGGATAGGTTGCGCCCACAACTGCGCCGATATAACTATAGGAGCTTCCCATATGCTGACTGCCCCAGGCTGCGACCTTTTCCCCTACCAGTTCATACAACGGCTTTCCGTCTACCAGCTGGTCCTGAAATTCACCGCTCGACGGATTAGACGTCTTTACTAAAATAAACAAACCCTTTTTTTCCTCCTTACAGACATCGATAAACGGCTGTATGCCATCGCTGCCAAGATAGGGGTTCACTGTTGCAAAATCCTCATTAAACGCTGCATAACGCTTATCGCCAACCTGCACCCTGCCCAGATGTCCGGCTGCATAGGCAGCGGACGTAGAGCCAATATCGCCGCGCTTTACATCGCCGATTACGACCAGGTCCTTTTCGTGACAGTAATCCACGGTCTTTTTGTATGCCTTCATGCCTTCGATTCCAAACTGCTCATACATGGCAATCTGCGGCTTCACAGCCGGAATCAGGTCATAAACCTTATCGATGATTTCTTTGTTATACTGCCAGACCGCCTCTGCGGCACCTTCCAGCGTTTCTCCGTACGCATCAAACGCCCTTTTCTGAATGTGCTTCGGAATATAGCTCAGCATCGGGTCCAGACCTACTACAACAGGCGCCTTTGTCTTTTGAATCCTGCTAATCAGCTTCTCAATCAATCTGTCATCCTCCTGTAATTACACTTTTTTTATTTGTTCCCTTGCATCTTTCATCTTTTTTATATTTTTTTCTGCAAATCCCGGCGCAGAATATACGGCCTGTCCGCCGCAGATTGTCGCCATGACGCACCCCTTTACCTTACGTCCGCCAAAAGGTGTATTTTTCCCTTTGGAGACAAATGCGGACACATCGATTTCATACTCCTTTTCCGGGTCAAAAATGACCAGGTCGGCCGCTTTCCCTTCCTGCACGCTTCCCTTGTCAATTCCAATGATTTTTGCAGGGTTATAACTCATTTTCTCAGCCATCTGCATAATGCTGAGCCACTCTTTGTCAACCAGCTCCGTATAGGTAAGCGCCGCAGCCGTTTCCAGACCTACAATCCCAAATGCAGCGTTCTTCATGGAACAGTTTTTTTCCTCAAAGCTGTGGGGCGCATGGTCGGTCGCAATCACATCGATGACATCGTTCTTAAGCCCCTCTTTCAGCGCCTGTACATCCTCCTTTGCGCGAAGCGGCGGATTCATCTTATAATTCGCATCCTCTTTCGTAATATCATCCTCTGACAGCGTAAAATGGTGCGGACACACCTCTGCCGTCAAGCCATGCATGCTTTTTTTTGCATATTGAATCAGCTCCACGCTAAGCGCCGTGGAACAATGGCACAAATGCAGCTGCACGCCGTTCTCACGGGCCAGAATGATATCGCGGCCGACAATGACGTCTTCTACGGCGTTCGAAATGCCCTCTAAACCAAGCTCTTCTGCCTTTTTTCCGGCATTCAGCACGCCGCTGCCCGCAAGAGACCTGTCTTCACAGTGCGCAAATACCGGCAGCCCATTGTCCCGGGCAATCTTCATCGCCTCTACATACACCTTTGTATTGCTGACAGACTTTCCATCCTCACTGATTGCCACAATACCGGCCTTTTTCATCGCTTCAATATCCGCCGGCTCCTCTCCTGCCTGTCCCTTCGTCACAGCTCCGATCTGCAGTATATTGATATCTGAGACAACATTGGCTTTGTTGTAAACAAAGCTTACCCGGTCAGCGTTGTCAATGACAGGCTTTGTATTCGGCATTGCACAAATTGTTGTAAACCCGCCGTGCGCGGCTGCACAGCTACCCGTCTCAAGTGTCTCTTTATACTCAAATCCTGGTTCTCTTAAATGCACATGCAAATCCACAAACCCGGGCATCACATAACAACCCTCTGCCTCGATTTGCTTATCAGCCTCCTGCGTGATCTGGGGAGCAATCTTTTTTACAATTCCATCCTCGATTAATACATCTGCCTGCTCCTGCCTTTTGGAAGCCGGGTCAATTACAATTCCATTCCGAATTAATATACTCATAAACCCCATCCTTTCCATACCGTATGTCGTCTTTTAAAGCGGCATCTCCGATTGCCTGTCTGGTTTTCAGCATACGAATATACTGGCAAATTTTCTTTCCATTTCATTATAAAGGAATTGTCTGCATTTTTCAAGAAATTTTTCTAATTTTACATCAATTTATAAATGATACTTTTTCTGTATTCTGGACAGCTTTTCGCCGAATGGTTTCGCTAAAAGTAAAAGAAACACTACATTTGATACCATATACATCACCGTAGACGTCAGGGAAACCAAAAACATGGCCACATACCGCTTCCAAGAAAACGCGTCCTCAAACCAGAGCACCGACCAGACATCCATCAGCACGGAATATAAAATGCCGGAAAATGCCCCGTACAAAAGCAGTATCTTATGTCTGGCCAGACAGTTTGCCAGTATGCCGGCAAAAAAACCAATCATCCCCCAGGAAAACATCTGCAGAGGCGTCCACGGCCCCTGTCCGAACAAAAAATTGGATAGGAGCGCGCTGAATGCACCGCATAAAAAACCGCTCTCAGCGCCTAAATACATTCCCGTTAAAATCACTATGGCCGTCACTGGTTTAAAGCCCGGCAGAAATACAAATGCAGCCCTCCCGATTACGGCAAGCGCAGTCAGAACCGCCAGCACAACAATTCTTCCCGTGTCCGCACTTCTTTTTTCATACCCGATAAAAGGCGGAATGCAGGAACAGATTGCAACCGCCAGGGTTACAAATGCATATTTTCTGTCTTGAAAAATATGGATTCCCACAAGAATGACTGCCGGAATCAAAATAAAATATAAGAAAATCCGAATGTATGTTCTGCTTTTCATCTTCTACGAAACCTCCGCTGCCGCTATCGGTTTTTTTTACAGATTTCAATGAGCTGCCCGACCGTCACCACGCCTTCAAACAACCCTCTGGTCATCCGGTTCGCCGCTGTCGTATAAAAATGATTCCCGGCAAAAAAACGCATGGCATCCGTTACCGCCAGCATTTCCCCATCGAAAAACAACCCGCACCGGTCACTGTTCTCCGCTGCAAACTCCACATCATGCGTCACGGTAACCGTTGTCAGCCCATCTTCTTTCAGTTCTTTTAGCAGCTCTGCCAGCACTTCCTTCCCTTCCCCGTCAAGCCCCTTTGTAGGCTCATCCATCAAAAGCACCTTCGGCTTTGTCAGCAGCATTTTTGCGACCGCGCATTTTTGCTGTTCCCCGCCGCTCAAATCATACGGATGCTGCTCCAACAACGGCGTCAGTCCGAACTTTCGCGCTATCTGTTCTATTTCCTGCCTGCTTTCTTCCCTGCTTTTGTTCATGGACAGACAGATTTCCTCCAAATCCTCCCTCACCGTATTTTTCAAAAATACCGTCTGCGGATTCTGCGGAAGCACCGCCACATGATTGTGGAACAATTGTTCCGTGGAATACTCCTTTATGCGCTTTCCCCACAGAAAAATTTTCCCGCGGTACGCTTTATAAATTCCCGTCATGACATAGAGCATTGTCGTCTTTCCGCATCCATTTCCTCCTAAAACAAAAAAACGTTCTCCCGGATAAATAGAAAGATTCACTCCGCGCATGATATCCGGCTCCTCCTTTTCGTAGCGGAACCAGACTTCCTTCAGCTCAAATACCGGCTCTCCTTTCGGCTTATACTTCCCGGCCTTGTGCTCCGCCTTTTTGCCGCAGGTGAAATGTTTTTTTAGAAACGCTCTTCCCTCCTTGACATTTAACGGGCATTCCTCCTCATAAGAACATGCGTGAAACAGCCGGACCGCAGCCGGCATTGTGCGCAGCATGGCATGATGCTTTAAAAACGCACTGACTTTTTGCGGGGTATCGTACTTAAGCACGCTGCCCTCCTCCAGAACCAGCACCTTATCCGCCATGGAAAATGCTTCCTCCAGCCGGTGCTCCACCAATAAAACCGTAATCCCCAAATCTTCATTTAATTTTTTCAGCGCGGCAAGAAACTCTGACGCCGCAATCGGGTCGAGCTGGGAAGCAGGCTCATCCAGAATCAGAACCTTCGGCGACATGGCTATGACGGAAGCAAGATTTAACAGCTGCTGCTGCCCGCCGGACAGTTCATCCGTATTTTTGCGGAACCAGCTGTGAATGCCGAAATAATTGGCCGTCTCTCCCACACGAAGGCGGATTGCTTCTTTCTCCAGCCCCAGATTTTCGAGGCCGAACGCCAGTTCGCTCCACACCTTATCCGTGACAATCTGCTGCTGGGGATTTTGCAGAACAAAACCGATTTCGGCTGCGCTTTCGCGCTCCCCCAGGCTTTCCAACGTCTTTCCTTTATATAAAATTTCACCGCTTCGTTCCCCGTAAGGCGCCAGTTCACGCTTAAACAGCCTTAAAAGCGTGCTCTTTCCGGAACCGGACTGCCCGCATACCACCACGAACGCTCCTTCTTCAATCGCCAGATTAATCTGCTTAAGCGCCTGTTTTTTTGCATCCGGGTAAGAAAAAGATACCTGTCGCATCTCCAACACGTTCATCATGTATATTCTCCTTTTGGTGTTTCCATTTTATTCGTTCCCTGCATTCTGTCAAAAACGGCAGAAAGGTCAGTATCCCAAACGCCGCATACGCCGTACACGCCGGCAGTGTAAAGGAAACTGTACTTACCGCCGGATAACAGGAAAATGTGATATCCCGTCTTACAATTCCCAAAAACACCGTCCCTGTCAGGACAAGAATAAGTGCAAGCATGAGGGCGTCGCTTTTTCGAAACCGGAACAGGGAAAAATCATTCCGTCCTCTGATTCCATACCCTCTGGCCTTCATCGAACATGCCGTATCCATGGCATTTTCCAGCGACCATCCAATCAGGGAAGAGAGAATCCTCACACCGCCTTTTGCCTTATCATACACGCTGTCGCCGGCATATAAGCCCATCGCCTTCTGCGCCCTTGCAATCTTTTTCATCTGCCTTAAAAACAGCGGAAGAAACCGAAAGGACATCGTAAACACAAGCGCGGTGCGCGGTATGCTTTTTCCCATAAGATACAAAATTTTATCCGAAGTCAGAATCACCTGCATGCACTGGCACCATATGAGCACCGCAATCAAAAGCGCTGCCATCACCGCCCCGTAAATGCCGGATTCCAATGTGACCGGCTTGTCATTGATGTAAAAAAGCGGCGTCTGTCCTTCGTGGGTAAAAAACAGATTTGTCACTGTCAGCACGAAGAAAAACAACAGATAAAACAGCAGCATTTTTTTGATCTTCGAACCGCTCTTTATGATAAACAAAAACGGCAGTCCCCCGGACAGCCCAAGCAGGGCAACCACCGGATGAAACTGAAAAATAAGCAGAACGAGCAGAGAGGCAAAATAAACAAACAGCACAACCGGGTGAAATGCCCCAAACCGTCCCCATATACCTTGTTCCATTCAGGTTCTCCTCCTTTTTAATGTCCGCAATGTATCTTCCAGAAACGTACACATGCGTCCATACTGCTCTTTTGAAATATCCTTCCCGCCAAAGCACACATATTCATGCAGTCTGTACGCC
Organism: uncultured Lachnospiraceae bacterium; assembly: GCA_947565255.1. Taxonomy (GTDB): domain Bacteria; phylum Bacillota; class Clostridia; order Lachnospirales; family Lachnospiraceae; genus JAAVZI01. Next base: position 6,322 of record CANOFI010000021.1, on the reverse strand, counting down.
TCTTTCCATTTATCGGCATACTCTGCGCAAATCTGCCTTTTTATGCATGCCTCGTATTCCTCCGGTATTCCGGATTGTTTTGAAAGGCGGACGCCACGCTTTTCCAGCCGTTTCATAATATAGGAAAACATGGCCTGGCAGGCGGCTTTTCTGTCCTTCTGTGAAAAGGCAGCCCGCAGTTGTCTCTTCTTTTTCTCTATTGTCCAAATTGTCAAAACAATCACAACTATCATAATTATTATAACAATAAATACAATTTGAGACAAATACTTTTTCAGGAAATCCGGTGTTTCTTTTTCTTCCTCTTGCTGGGTCATCGCACCGCCGGGCGCGCTCTGCCCTTCCTCCTGCTCATTTTCAGCTTTTTTTTGCAAATCCGGCTGGCTTTCCCTCTGTCCGGTTTCCCGGTTTTGTGCGGATTCCTCCAGGACAATCGCCTGCGCCTCCTCCACCTGGTCTCTCATGGCAGGCACTGCCTCAAACGGTACCCACCCGGCGCCGTCCACATAAATTTCTGTCCAGGCATGTCCACAGCTTCCGTCCAGCGAAACCGGCTTTGCGGCCTCCATCTTTTCTGCCGTCTCTTTTGTAATCAGAAACCCTTCCACGTACCGCGCGGGAATGCCCATATACCGGAACATCAGGGCCGCCGCCGAAGCATACTGTACGTCGTATCCGCGCCCCGACTGCTGCAGAAAATACAATAACGGGTCATATTTTTTTTCGGGAACGCCCGGACTGGCCTCGTACTCCATTTTGTCATTCAGATACTGCAAAATAAGCTGACTGGCCTGATTGACGTCTATCCGTCCGTTTTTTGTATCCATTTCCCCGAAAACAGAATAAAACTGACGGCGAAAACGGTCCGGCACCTTCAGAAAGGATGCATAGACCCATTTCCGGTAATGTGACTGGCAGCTCTGATACCGGCCCGTGGCGGTACTTTCGCTGCTGCCCGATGCCAGCTTTTGCAAAAGCCTCGGATAATCCGTCCGGACTTCCTCATCCATCGTAAAATAATACGTGTCCGTCCCAAAAAATCCCTGTGCCGCAACCTGCTCGTCTCCGATTCTGTTTTCCTCCAGAAACGGGCTTTTTTCTAATTCGTACGGAAGATACACATAGCGCCGGTTTGCTGATACATTTGTAACCTCGACAACCGTTTCGGACGGTTTTTCCTCTTTTCCGGAAGATACTGTCTGCGCCAGGTCTGCAAGCTGTGTCTGTCCGTAAAAGGAATTGCGGTGCAGCCAGTAAAACAGTTCCCGGCTTTTATACTTTTTTTGATGCTCCATCGGCTTCCAGGCGCCTTCTTCATACACACTTCCGACAAACCCGCGCAGATACATGTCCCGCGGTTCACTCATCGTCACGATAAGCTGTTCCTGTCTGTCTGCCTTTTTTTGTCCGGCCCGCCATAAATTTCCCTCCGGCAGGCCGGCGGCTTCGTTGGTGCCGTACCGCCAGTCATCGATGTAACTGCCCAGTGCTTTTTCTGCCGTTTTGATGCCGTCCCGCAAAGGGAAAAAACACCTCGTATCTGCAGCAAACAGGCACAGCCCGAACACTGCCGCAAGCGCTGCGCCCTGAACGGCGGCATACCGCCAGTGCATCCTCCCCCGCTTGTAAAGCAAATATGCGAGCAGACAGACAAACCACACGGCTGCTATCCAGAATAGAACGTATGTTCTATTCTCTGTCTTATAAAAAAGATAGATTTTTCCCTGACGCTTTCCGAGCCATGAAAGCCCCTGATTCAAAAGCTGGTAAGCCGTATTTTGAACGCAGGGCCTAAACAGCAGCAAAAAAAGAACAAAAAAACTGCCTGCGGCCGCACATGCTATTTTTTCCCATTTTTTTATTGTTTTCCGCTTATGGAAAAATCCGGCGCGTATGTAAGTGCTTTTTATTTTTCTTTGCTTCTTTCCTCTAATCGACATGCTTTTGTTTTCCTTTATTTATTCCATGCAATATAGACATGTTTTCGTTTTCCTTCGTTTACGCAATGTAATACACATGCTTTCGTTTTCCTTCACTTATTTCATGCAAATACACATGTTTTTGTTTTCCTTCGTTTACGCAATGTAATACACATGCTTTCGTTTTCTTTCATTTATTCCATGCAGTACACATGCTTTTTTTTCTTTCACTTTTTCCATACAATACACATGCTTTCGTTTTCCTTCATTTATTCAATATAGTAAACATGCTCCGTTTGCCCCTGCATCAGCTTTTCATAATGGCTTCTTCCACTGTACGGCGTTTGTCTCTGCCTGCATGCCGTAAATTTGCGCAGCACGACCCCTATATCCTCCATCCCGGCAACCTCCATAGTTACCATCCGCTCTTTTTCGTGCTCATACCATACAACGCGGTGTGAAAATCCCAGCTCCGCCAGCTGGCCGGATACGGCAAAAACCTCCCCTGCCAGGCGGTCGCATTCCTCTGGTTCTGGCTTTTTTCTGTGCCCGGTTTCTGCAAAAAGAACGATGGTGCGCTCCGAAGGAAGAGACGGCTCTTTTACATACAACTGCGAAAATCTGCCCGTCAGCTTCCAATGGATGCTTTTTATACTGTCGCCGGGCTGATACTCACGGATTCCTGACGGCTCACTGTAGTCATACCCCTGTCTGGACGGCAGATATTCCTGTCCCTCCAAATCCTTCTGAAATTCCGAAAGAATATCCAGGTGCTTCACAGACGGCTCCGGAAGAACCAACACATCTGCCTGTTCGGGGCTTTGTATTTTATGATACGTAAGGCCAAACCAGTCCAGTACCCTGACGCTTAAAATACTGCACCGCACCGTTCCGCTGCAGCGTGCCTGAACATAAAACGCTTCTTCTGTCTGCTGCCCGCATCCAACCGTCACCTTTTCACATATAATTGTCTGCTCTCCGTTCATCCGGTTTTCAAATTGCAGATATAGTTTTAATTTTCCGAACAATATCTTCTTTTTGTACAATACGCACAATTTGCCCTCTGCCCGCTCTTTTTTCTGGACGGTTCCCGGCAGCTTCAGCGAAAGCTGTATGTATTTTGCGGCACAGCGGCTATATACAATTCCAATTAATTCTGTTAACACAACTGCAATCAGAATGATTTCCATAGCATACCCCTTTACTTCCAAAGCGGCATGGGAATTTCTTCCAGAATGCCTCCTATCACGGATTCACTTGTTGTCTCCGTTATTTTCGCCTTATTATTTAACACAATGCGGTGCCCCGCCGTATCTTCAAAAATTGCCTTTACATCCTGCGGAATAACGTAATCCCTGCCATTTACACAGGCGAAGGCCTTGGCCATCTGTGCCGCCGCAAGGGCCCCGCGCGGACTCAGTCCTAGCAGAACCTGTTCATGCTGTCTCGTCTTTTCTGCCAGCCGCGTGATATATTCATAAATGGCGTCCTCCACATGCACCAGCCTCACCTTTTCCTGCATGTCCGCCAGTTGCTCTTTTGTCACCACTTCCTTTACCTGATCCAGTGGATTTTCATGGTGGCGGCTTTTTAAAATCTGCACCTGACTTTCAAAATCCGGATATCCCATTTTCAGCCGGATCATAAACCGGTCCAACTGTGCCGCCGGAAGCATCTGCGTCCCCGCGGCGCCCACCGGATTCTGCGTTGCCAGAACAACAAACGGCTGCGGTACCGGATAAGTCACACTGTCCACAGTCACCTGTCCTTCCTCCATAACCTCTAAAAGCGCCGACTGTGTGCGGCTGGAGGTCCGGTTGATTTCATCCGCCAGCAACAGATTGGTCATCACCGCCCCCTCACGGTACAAAAATTCCTCCTTCTGGCGCTCATAAAAAGTAAACCCCGTAATATCCGAAGGAACGCTGTCTGACGTAAACTGTATCCGCTTATAATCCAGTCCCAGCACTCTGCTGAAAGCAAGTGCAAGCGTTGTTTTTCCCACTCCGGGGTTGTCCTCCAGCAGAACATGTCCGCCAGACAGAATTGCCATCAGAACCTTTTCTAATATCTCATCCTTTCCCGCAATGACGTGTTTCAATTCCTCTAAAATCTGCTGTGCATTCTTATTCATTCCATTCGTCCTCCATGCGTGCCTTTTTCTTCTGCCTTTTTTTCATCCCTGCCAGACTGCCCGCACCTGCAGCGAGCACAGTCGCCGTAATGATAATAAAAAATATCCTCCGGCTTTGATCCGTTTTTTCCTGTTCCTCCCGCTTTAACTGTCCGTAATCTGCCATCGGCTCCTGGCTTTCTTTTTCCACCATGCCGACCGCTGTGTGCTCCGGGCGCATATCATAAAGACTGTTCGCCCGGTACAGCACCCGTATATAAGCTGTCAGCGCACAGGCCGCCTGTGCACTCGAAATAGAATTCCCCTCTTCCTCGTCGGGCAGATGCCGGAAACTTCCGTCCGCACAGCGAAAAGACAGAAGGCCGTCCAGCAGTGTCTTTCCATCCTTTATAAAGGATGTTTCTGTTTTAATATCTATTTTCAGTGCAGATAACGCCACAATCGTCTGCGCCGTGCTTTCCAGGACCGCCTGGCCTGCGTTCCCCATGGCGCCGTTTTTTTGCTGGTGTGCCTGCAAATATAAAAGTGCCCTGTCCACCGCCTCTTCTATCTGTGGATACAAAGCTGTGTCTACTTCGTCAATAATAATATCAGAACTGATGTTCTGTTTTTTATTAGTTTCTTCCTCAGTCCTTCCCCCTGCTGCTTCCCCTATTTCTTCCGCTGCTGCTTTCTCAGCTCTTCCCTCTGCTGCTCCCTCCGCTGCTTCCTCCTGCGCCCGCGTCCCCTTTAATTGTCTGGCATACAGCTCATACGGCGCCAGCGCCTGCAAAGCCATCGCCGTCATATCCACATCCGAAACCGCGCCGCCCAGTCCAAACCCGCCGTCCTCATTCTGAGCCGCCAGAATGGCTTTCAAAATAGAATTTCTTGTGTCATATGCGCCCTCCGGCACAGCATACGGCATCGAATCCAGGGCAATCAGCCCCCATATATACCCATTTAACCCCTGCTGTCCCAGGGAAGCAGTCTTTCCGCGGTCATAAATGCCGTCTGCCACCAGATTAATGAGGCTCCCGTCATTTCCCGCAAGATTTGCAGGGTCTTCTCCCACGGCAAGCAGTGTCAGAATCAGCCGATGCCAGATGGTTGCCTGATTTGCGTCAATTTTTTCCTCCCGCTCATACAACTTAGCAATCTCCTGTTTCATTGCCTGCGCATATGCTTCACATTCCTCCTCATACCCAATGCGGGCCATGGCAAGCACATACCAGTCCAAATCTGCCTGCGCCGCCTGGGTTAAATTTTTTCCCGAAAGCAGATGCCGACCGGAATTTGTCTCCTTTTTTTTCCAGGCAAATATTTTTTTCGCAGTTTCCAGACAAACCTCTATTTCCTCTTTTTGTTTCCCGCTGATTTCCGTTCTCTGTTCCCTGCTGACATCCTCTTTTGTATCCTCTTTTTTGTCAGATACGGCGTTCTCCTGTTTCGGAACAAATGTTCCGTCTGCCCGGACCGGCTGCAGGCATACAGCCCCAATCCACATGCTTATGCACATGCCTCCAATAAACACAGAAAAATGCAGGGATTTTTTTCTTTTTTTCATTCTAAATACCTGTTCCTCTCGTTCCATTCAGAACGTATTTAAATCATACTTTCTTCCAGATGTGTGCCAAAGCGTCCCTTACTGCAGCCATACAATGCCATAGTTCTTTCCTTCCATTCCCGAACCCACATCTCTTCCATATGCAAGCGTATAGCGAACCCGCACAGCATCTTTGTCCTTCAAAAAGCACTGGGACGGCGAGTAATTGGTAAAATGTCCGTTGACCGAATATACCCAGCCGGAGCCCTGACAATAATCATATTCCCCTAAGCTGTCTTCAAAACGCTGTTCTTTCCATTCCAGCCCGTCGTCGTTAATTGCATCCACCAGCTCACCCGGAATTTCCACATCCCGTCCAATACCGTCCCGGATAATCCTTGACAGATAAAAGCCCGATTCCAGGGTTCCGTTATGTTCCACAAAAAATCCTGCTTCCTCAAGCGCCCTCTGAATCACAAAGGACAACGGCTCTCCCTGGTAAACCGTCACCTCCGTCCGCTCCAGCAGAAATCCGATTCCCAGTACATCCGCATCTACGGAAATAACCGCTGTTCCAATGGGGTCCCCATCTTTTACCCAGTTGCACCATATGATATACCGGTAGTCTGCATATCTGCCGTCTTTATCTGTAATTCTGATATCCAGCTTATTTTCTCCTGCCTGCAGCTTCAAATTGTGCAATAGCCATCGCAATCACCTTTGCTACACGTTTACTCTTTAATA